>CALWWS010000110.1 GCA_944385305.1 uncultured Oscillospiraceae bacterium
AAGCAGGAGGAGGTCAAAAAGAGGGAAAACTGCAATGTCCCCTGGGCTGTCCTGCTGGACCCCACCTCCGCCTGCAACCTCCACTGTACCGGCTGCTGGGCCGCCGAGTACGGACATAACCTCAGCCTGGATCTGGACACCATTGACCGCATCATCCGCCAGGGCAAGGAAATGGGCACCTACATGTACATCTACACCGGCGGAGAACCCCTGGTGCGCAAGGCCGACCTGATCCGCCTGTGCGAAATGCACCCCGACTGCCAGTTCTTGTCCTTTACCAACGGCACCCTCATCGACGAGGCCTTCTGCCAGGAGATGCTGCGGGTGAAAAACTTTATCCCCGCCATCTCTCTGGAGGGCTTTGAGACCGCCAACGACAGCCGCCGGGGCGACGGCATTTTCCAGAAGGTGCGCGCCGCCATGGCCCTGCTCAAGAGCCACAAGCTGCCCTTCGGCATCTCCACCTGCTACACCAGCGCCAACTACAGCGACATCAGCAGCGAGGAATACTTCGACATGATCATCGAGGCCGGGGCGCTGTTCGTGTGGTTCTTCCACTACATGCCCGTGGGCAACGATGCCGTGCCTGAGCTGCTGCCCACCCCGGAGCAGCGGAAAACGGTCTACGAGCGCATCCGCAAATACCGCGAGACCAAGCCCATCTTCACCATGGCCTTCCAGAACGACGCTGAGTTTGTGGGCGGCTGCATCGCCGGCGGGCGCAATTACCTGCACATCAACGCCGCGGGAGACGTGGAGCCCTGTGTGTTCATCCACTACTCCAACGTGAATATCCACGACTGCACCCTGCTGGAGGCACTCAAGAGCCCCCTGTTCATGGCCTATCACGACGGGCAGCCCTTCAACAAAAACATGCTGCGCCCCTGCCCCATGCTGGAAAACCCGGACTGCCTGCGGGAGATGGTGGCCAAAACGGGCGCCAAATCCACCGACCTGCAGTCCCCCGAGTCGGCAGAGCACCTGTACGAAAAGTGCAAGCCCTATGCGGAACACTGGACGCCCATGGCCGAGCAGCTGTGGAGCCAGAGCCAGGCGAAGTGAGCCGCCCCGGCAAACATGCAAAGTCAAAAACGGTGTGCCGTCCCAAACCGGGACGGCACACCGTTTTTCTGTTATGGAAGAATCTCTTTAGCCCAGCCGGCACAGCTCCCCGGCGGTCTGGGCGGCCAGGCGGGCGTTGTTGAACACCAGCTGGATGTTGGAGTCCAGGCTGTCCCCGCCGGTAATGTCCTTGATCTTGGCCAGCAGGAAGGGCGTGGTGTCCTTGCCGTGGATGCCCTTGGCCTTGGCCTCGGCCACCGCCTCATCAATGGCCTTGTTGATGACCGCGGGGTCCATGGAGAACTCCTCCGGGATCGGGTTGGTTACCAGCATGCCGGTCTTGAGGCCCATGCCCCGCTGGGCGTGGAAGGCAGCGGCCACCTCAGCGGGGGTGTCCAGCTCATAGTCTACCCCAAAGCCGCTCTTCCGGGTGTAAAAAGCGGGCAGCTCCTTGGTGCCATAGCCGATGACAGGCACGCCCTTGGTCTCCAGGTACTCCAGGGTGAGCCCCAGATCCAGAATGGACTTGGCCCCGGCGCACACCACCATGACAGGGGTCTGGCCCAGCTCCTCCAGGTCGGCGGAGATGTCCATGGTGGTCTCGGCGCCGCGGTGCACGCCGCCGATGCCGCCGGTGGCAAAGACCCGGATGCCTGCCATGTGGGCCACGATCATGGTGGTGGCCACAGTGGTGGCGCCGTCCATCCCCTTGGCCACCACTACAGGCAGGTCCCGGCGGGACACCTTGCTCACCTTGCTGCCCGCCTTGCCCAGATACTCGATCTCGGCGTCGCTCAGGCCGGCCTTCAGGCGCCCGCCGATGATGGCCACTGTGGCGGGGACTGCCCCGTTGTCCCGGATGATCTGGTTGACCTTGAGGGCGGTCTCCACGTTCTGGGGATAGGGCATGCCGTGGGAGATGATGGTGGACTCCAGGGCCACCACCGGCTTGTTGTCCTTCAGCGCCTGGGCGACCTCGGGGGCGATGTCCAGATAACGATTCATGTTCATGATAATAACCTCCAAATCTTGATCGGGATGACAGTGTGAACGCTCAGACCGGCTCACAGCCCGGCCCGGGCCCGCAGGCGGTCTGCACCCATGGCGGGGTTGATGGTCTCTGTGCCTTCAATGGCGATGGCAGCGGCGGCCTGGGCCAGGCGGGCAGTGTGCTCCAGGCCGGTGCCCTCCAGATAGGCCCAGGCAAGGGCGGCCATAAAGGCATCCCCCGCGCCGGTGGCATTGACCACATCGGCCGGCAGGCTGGGGAGAAGAAGGGCCTCATTGTGGTCGGCGGCGTACACCCCGTCGGCCCCCAGGGAGATGAACACCCGCCGCAGCCCCGTATCCAGCAGCGCCTGGGCCGCCCGCTCCAGGCTGGCCTGGCCGGTGATGGTCACGCCGGAGAGCAGTTCGGCCTCCATGCGGTTTGGCTTGAGGGTGTGCAGCTTTCCCAGCACCGGCTTGAGCTTCACCGCCTTGACG
>CALWWS010000111.1 GCA_944385305.1 uncultured Oscillospiraceae bacterium
GGGTGACGCCCATCTCCCGGGCCTTTTTCTCCAGTGCCTCGGCCGCCATGTAGGTGTGGGCGATGTCGGTGGGGCAGGCGGTGACAGCCAGAATCCGGTAGCCGCCCTGCTGTGCAGGGGCGTCAGAAGGGGTTTGCTCCGGTTTGGCCTCGTTGTCGGCCTCTTCGGGATACTTGGCGGCCTCCTGGGCGTCGATGAGGGAGAGAAACTCCTGGGGAGTGGAGGCGGAGCGCAGCTTGGCGCAGAACTCCTCATCCATCAGCATGACCATCAGCCGGGAGAGCATCTCCAGGTGCACGTCTCCCCCCTCCTCCGGGGCGGCGATGATGAAGAACAGGGTGGAGGGCTGCCCGTCGGGCGCCTGGTAATCCACGCCGTCGGGCACCGTCATGGCGGACAGGCCGGGACGCTTCACCGCGGCGCTCTTGGCGTGGGGAACGGCAATGCCGCAGCCGATTGCCGTGGTGCTCTGGGCCTCCCGAGCCAAAATGGCCTGACGATAGGCGTCCTTGTCGTTCAGGTTGCCGGAGGCCTGCTGGAGATCCACCAGCAGGTCAATGGCTGCGGCTTTGTCTGCCGGCGCAGCGTTCAGCGCCACACCCTGGGGCTGGAGCAGGGCTGTGATCCGCATGGTACTCATCCTTTCTTCCTAAGCGGACAAATTAATTAAATAGAAAGACTATGTAATACGGCCTCTACCCCTGCCCGGTCAGCCAGATTGGGGGAGAAGGCGGTGGCGCCGCCGGCGGCGGTGCCCAGGCGCAGGGCTTTTTGGTAGTCGTGGTGCTGTTCCCATCCGGCCAGGAAGCCGGCCACCATGGAGTCGCCCGCGCCTACGGAGTTGCGTACGGTGCCCTTGGCTGCGGCCTGGCGGAAGCTCTGGCCGTCCTCGCTGATGAGCAGCGCCCCCGCGCCGGCCATGGAGACCAGCACGTTGCGGGCGCCCCGCGCCTGAAGGGAGCGGGCACACCGGGCGATGGCTTGGGTGTCCTCCGGATCGAGGGTGCAGCCGCAGATCTCCCCCAGCTCGGTGTGGTTGGGCTTAATCAGGAAGGGGTGGTACTCCAGCACATTTTCCAGCAGCCGGCCGGTGGCGTCCACCACGTACCGGATGCCCCGGCCCTGGAGCCGGGCCAGAATCTGCTGGTAAATGTCCGCGGGGATGGAGGCGGGAATGGAGCCGGCCAACACCAGCGTATCCCCCTCCCCCAGGCGGTCCAGCTTTTCAAACAGAGACTGGAGGGCCTTCTGGTCAATGTCCGGTCCCTGACCGTTGATCTCAGTTTCGCCCTGGTACTTGATCTTTACGTTGATGCGGCTCATTCCGTGGGACAGTGGAATAAAATCGCTGGCTACCCCCATCTCGCCCAGCCAGGTGCGGATAATCCGCCCGGTAAAGCCGGCCAGAAAGCCCAGGGCCACCGTTTCAACGCCCAGGTTGTGGAGTACAATGGACACGTTGACCCCCTTGCCTCCGCAGCACAGGGACTCCTGGCTGGTGCGGTTGACTGCGCCGGGTACAAACTCGTCCAGGTAGACGGCGTAGTCCAGGGCGGGATTAAAGGTGACGGTGTAAATCATGTCTATCCAGCCTCCTGTGTGACCTCTTTGATCATGGTGTTGGCCCGGTAGCTCTCATCGGGCAGGTGGTCGGTGAGAATGCAGCAGCTTGCCAGAGAAGCGAAGGTGACGGGAGAAACCAGGCCAAATTTGCTTGCGTCAACCAGCACAAAAGCCAAATAGGAACGGTTTACCGCCTCCGATTTGAGAATGGCCTCCTCCGTGTCCGGTGTGGTAAAGCCGGCGGAGACATCCACGCCGTTGGCGCCCATAAAGCACTTGGTAAAGTTATACTGGCGCAGGCCCTGCACCGCTGCCGCTCCCACAATGGCCTCTGTGGACAGCTTGAACTGTCCGCCCAGCAGATAGGTCTTCAGCCCTCTCTGGGCCAGCCGGCGGGCGTGGTCAATGCCGTTGGTGACGAAGGTGGCGCGCACCTCCCCCAGATAGTCGATGAGCTTGCCCGTAGTGGTGCCCGCGTCAATGTACACAAAGTCGTCGTGCTCAATTAAAGAGGCGGCGTACTGACCGATGGCCTGCTTTTCCGCCACGTGCAGGGCGGATTTGGTGGAGACGTCCTCCTCTACAGACAGAATGGAGCCGCCCAGGGCGGTGGCGCCCCCGTGCACCTTGTTCAGCCGGCCCATAGCCGCCAGTGCGTTCAAATCCCGGCGCACCGTCGCCTCCGAAGCGCCCAGAGCCCGGGTCAGCTCGGCAACAGTTACCGTTCTGCGTTCCCCCAACAACTGGAGAATGAGCTGGTAGCGCTCCTGCGTCAGCATGCCCATAACCACCTTTCTCTTTTTACGGCCCTACTATACCATCAAAAACAATCAATGTCAAGCATAATCAATCAAAAAATAATCAAAAAAGAAAAGGGCCGGCTATCCGCCGGCCCCTGCGGGAGTTTGAATTTTAGCCAGGTGTGTCTCCAACCAGCTCAGAGTGTCCTGATATACCTCCGCCCGGTTTATCTCGTTGAGCATTTCGTGCCGGCCGCCGGGATAGAGCTTGACGGTAATCTCCCGTACCCCGGCCCGGCGCAGCATGGCGGCCACCTTTTTGACCCCCTCTCCCCTGGC
>CALWWS010000112.1 GCA_944385305.1 uncultured Oscillospiraceae bacterium
GTGCCCCAGGTGAAGGAATTTCTCAACGGCCGCGGGATCGCGGTGAGGTGATACCATGGAATTTGATTTGGATCTGCTCTTTCAAAAGTCTGAACTTGTCCCGGTGATTATTCAGGACGCGGACACCCTTCAGGTGCTGATGCTGGGCTTTGCCAACCGCCGGGCGGTGGAGCTGACCCTGGAGACCAAGACCGCCTGGTTCTGGTCCCGCAGCCGGGAGAAGCTGTGGAACAAGGGGGAGAGCTCGAGCCACTTCCTCCATGTGAAGAAGATGGTGGCCGACTGCGACACCGACACCCTGCTCTACCTGTGCAAGCCGGACGGGCCAACCTGCCACACCGGGCGGCAGTCCTGCTTCTTCAATCCGATTTGGGAGGAATCTGTATGAATGACGCGGTACTTACCCAGCTCTACCAGGTGGTGCTGGGCCGGAAGGCGGAGCCCCAGGAGGGCTCGTACACCTGCTACCTCTTTGACAAGGGGCTGGACAAGATCCTCAAGAAGGTGGGGGAGGAGTGCGCTGAGACCATCAACGCAGACAAAAACGGGGTGCAGGCGGAGACGGTGGGGGAGATCTCCGATCTCATCTACCACCTGATGGTGCTCCTGGCCGCCCAGGACATCCCCCTGAGCGCCGTGCTGGAGGAGCTGGAGCAGAGAAGCCGGAAGATAGGCAACCTCAAGCAGATGAAGGTTGTGGATCACAACACCTGATAAAATAGCCGCCCGGTATCTGCGCAAAAAGCAGATGCCGGGCGGTTTGCCGTGCAGCTGTTATTTGGGAGCAAGGGACTGCCCCAGATGACCCGCAGGCAGTCCCTTGCTTCCAAAAAGCAGATGCCGGGCGGTTTGCCGTGCAGCTGTTATTTGGGAGCAAGGGACTGCCTGCGGGTCATCTGGGGCGTTTGACCACGGGTGACAAAGAGGCTGTAAAGCCGAAGCAGGGTCTGCATGATCTGGCTGTCCACAACTCCATTTTGGCCCAACTGCTGGAGAGCCTGGATGCGGCGCACATTGCGCACTCCAGCCCCCTCGTGCACGCCTGTGAGCGGTGTGGGCTCGATGTTTTTCAAGTTCCGGGAGAGGGCCTGGAGCATGGACTGAATAGGGTAGAGGTGCACGCTGGACTGGCCGGGGCGGATTACATGGCTCCGCCAGGGGTAAGCCACGCCGCCTGGAATAGACAGGCTGATCAGTACCTGACGGTACACTCGTACCACGGCGTCCCAGACGGCGTTGTCCACCCGGCCGGTGACCGGCGGGAAGAACTCCCGCTGAAAAACCATCACCGCCTCCAGGGTCTGCTCGCCGAATACCCCGTCGGGAATGAGGCGGGGAAGGATAGGATACTGAAAAGAGATGGTGCGCAGCATCTCCTGCAGGCTGAGCACTGGATTGCCGATATAGTTGGGTCGGCGGGGCATCACTCACTCGCTCCTCTCTGGTCGGCGTCCCCCAGAGTGAGGGTGCGCCCGGGGAATTGGGTCAGACCAGTGGCCTGATCCTCGGGGATATCGGGCCGGAATTCCTCCGGGATAACATTGGTGTAGTACTCCACCGTGTCCACAATGCCGGCGTACAGCCGGTAGAGGGCGCCCCAGGTGGCTTCCCCCACCAGGCCGTCCTCGTTGAGCCCCGCCATGCGCTGCACGGCCTTGACCGCCTGGAGGGTGGCAGGTCCAAAGATTCCGTCCACCTTTACCGGCGGCACATTGCTGTAAAACTCGGACACAATACCCAGCATGTACTGGAGCACACGCACCTTCTCCCCGGTGTCCCCCTCCCGGATGAGGTTGGGGTAGCCAAACTCCACACGATAGAAGGTCTGACCCTGGCTGACCAGCTCGGCCAGATCCAGTATGCCCACATAGAGAAGGACCATTTTATACCAGGTGGCGTTGCCCACCACTCCGTCTGGGGTGAGGCTGAAGATCTCCTGAAACTTTTTCACTGCCTGCTGGGTGGAGGGCCCGAAAACTCCGTCCACCGGGGAGATCTTGGGGATGGCGGGATAGTCCCGTGAGATACGGTTGAGCATTACCTGTACCCGTACCACCGGCTCCCCCTGGCTGCCGGGGCGCAGGGGAGAGCCGGGATAGGAGGACTGGATGCCCATTACCGGCGCGTCGGTCACCAGTTCGATATTGTCCCCGTAGTAGGTCCGCAGGATCTCTATGCTGTTGTAGCCCTGCTGGGCCAGCGCCTGGCTGCCCCACTGGGAGAGCCCGTCGCAGGTGGAGGTGGTGCCGTTGCAGAACTTGGCGGAGAGTGGCTCCACAAAGCCGGTGCGCCGGATGTAGGAGTTGAAGATCTCGTCCACCACCTGGCTGATATTTTCAAAAATACTGCGATCTTTAATAAATTTCTGGTCATAGGCGGTGCTGGCTGTGATGTTGAAGGGGTAGCCCCGGCTGGGATAGAACTCCGTATACACCCGGTTGAGGGCAAAAGATGTGATGGCCAGGATGTTGGCCCGGATAGCGGCGGGCTCCCAGGTGGGGTAGATTTCACTGGAGGCCACATTTTTTACATAGTCGGGGAAAGAGACGGTGACATTTTCCGCCGCTGCGTCCGGTGCTCCCATATGTACAGTGATATACTGGGGCACATAGGGGGTAATGGGTGCCATATATGCTTCACCTCCCGGTCAAAGGTTTTGCGGTGTGGTGTGAACCACCTCGGTGCGGGAGGGAAAGGGGGTCTGCTCCGGGAGCGGGGTGAGCTCCAGCTCCTGGAGTGTCTGTGTACCGGGGAATACCTGCAAATTCTCCACCAATAGGGCCTCGTATCCGGCAGCCTCCACCCAGAGATTGACCAGAGCAAAGGGGACGACGGTCCCGGGAGAGGTGCCCGCGCTCACCGCTGGCGTGGGGACTTGCACAGGAGCAATCCAGCCGTTCTCATTGGATACCCGTACAGCGAGAAGAGTCTGACGGCCCGAGGGGTCAATCTTGTGGGTGATGGCTACCGTGGCGCCCTGCACGGGGATCTGGGCCCGGGAGGTATAAATGCGCGCCGCAACCGTTCCGTATGGTGTCAATCTGCACTCCTCCTTTTCTCTTCCAGTTTATGTGAAACGCATGAAAATTGTGCGGGAAGGGGTGCGGCAAGTTGACAATTTCTCCGTCTTACAGTAAACTAATCTATCAGGTTATGGGCAACTTGTATCCGGAATGAGTGTGAGGAGAAGATGAGAAAGCAAAAGGTTTCCAGCGCTGTGATCCGCCGGCTGCCCCGGTATTACCGGCACCTGACCGACCTGCACCTGGCGGGAGTGGAACGACTTTCCTCCAGCGCACTGGGCATGTCCTTGGGGATGACCGCCTCTCAAATCCGCCAGGATCTCTCCTGCTTCGGGGAGTTTGGCCAGCAGGGCTACGGGTACAACGTGGACAAGCTGCGGGGTGAAATCTCCGAGATTCTGGGTATGGGCAAGGGCCACACCGCCGTGGTGCTGGGGGCGGGCAACCTGGGCCGCGCCCTGATGGAGAATTTCCACTTTGATCGCTCCGGCTTTGAGCTGTGCGCCGCCTTTGACGTGGACCCGGCCCTTGTGGGCAGGCAGGTGTCCGGCGTGCCGGTGTATCATGTGGATGGTCTGGAGAAATTTTTGGAGGAGCACCCGGTGAGTATTGGGGTACTAACCGTGCCCAGGGGGGTGGCCAATCACATCGCCAGCCGTCTGGTGGCCGCAGGGGTGAAGGGGATCTGGAACTTCACCAATATTGAGCTGATGGTGGACAGCGCCGGTGTGATTATTGAGGACGTACATTTTGCCGACAGTTTGTTGGCATTGAGCTATATGATTTCGGAGGAGCAATGAAAAAACTGGCAGTCATTCTTCTTTGTGTTCTCATGCTGGTCAGCGGCGGCGTGGTCTACGCAGCTGGAGGAACACAGTCCGACCCGCTGGTTTCTCTGAGCTATCTCACTGGCACCTATATCTCCCAGGTGCTGGAGCAGGCCCAGAGCGCCATCAATACCAAGACCGACAGCGCCTACCAGCAGGCTCTGGGCGAGCTCAACGCCGCCTATGAGGCGGCCGGAGGCGCGGCCGGGGAGAGCGGGAGCGTTCAGAATGGGCTGGCCGACCAGCGCTTCAAGCGGGGGGATGTGATCACCCTGTCCACCGGCTCCGGCGTGATGCTGCTGGCGGGCAGCGCCACGGCGGGGGTCTCCGCCGGGGGCGCCCTGGTGGATACCACCGCGGGGCAGGCGCTGAGTACCGGCGCGGCCCTGTCTGCCAGGCATCGCTGTCTGGCGGCGGAGAACACCACCGCGGCGGTGACTGTCACCAGTGATACCGCTGTGATCAGTCTGGAGGGGCGCTACACGGTCTCCCCCAGCGATCAGACCGACTACAACGCCCTGGCCGGCGCCCTGGCGCAGCTGGGCATGTTCAAAGGAACGGGTACCGCCTACGGGTCTGGCTACGACCTGGAGGTGGCGCCTACCCGCATCGTCGGTCTGGTGATGTTCCTGCGCCTGCTGGGGGAGGAGCAGGCCGCCCTGGCCAGTACGGCGGAAAACCCCTTTGCGGACACGCCTGACTGGTGCGACCGCTATGTGGCCTACGCCTATGCACAGGGATACACCAAGGGGGTGGGCGCTGGTGCCGGCGGCACACTCTACTTTGGCCCAAACAGCTCCCTGTCGGCCAATGAGTACCTTACCTTTGTGCTGCGGGCCCTGAGCTATACCGACGGGGGAGAGAGCCCGGACTTTACCTGGGAAACCGCTGTGGAGACCGGATGTGACCTGGGCGTACTCACCCAGGGGGAGGGAGAGCTGCTGAGCAGCGGCAATTTCCTCCGTGCCCAGGTGGCCTATGTGTCCTGCTTTGCCCTCCAGGCCCCCATGAAGCAGGGAGGCACCCTGCTGGAGCATCTGTCCGCTGCCGGTGTGCTGGACAAGGCCGCCGCGCAGCAGGTGTTGGCTGAGATTTTGCCGGAGCGGATCAATTGATTATATGCATTTCTGAAACAGGCGCGGCTTCTGGCCGCGCCTGTTTTGCGTCTGGCAGGCGGGGGAAGAATATTTCCAAGTACGAAACAAGTTAGCAATGGAACAAAATATAGCTAAAATACCAGGTACAAATTTGTCTGAAATATCCCTTGCTCATTGTTAGCATGACAACTATAATAAACGGTACGCGGGAATTGAGTAAGTATGGGAGAGGAGGTGCAGGCAGTGACACAGAGCTATGAGCTGGGCACAGAGATCCGCACCCTGTCCAATCTGCTGCGGCGAAAAATGGTGGAGCTGGATCCGCCGCCCGAGCTGGTGGACCTGACTCCGGTACAGCGGTGGCTGATGAGTTACCTGCATGAAAATGCCGGCCGTGACATTTTCCAGCGGGATGTGGAAAGCGCCTTCTGCATCCGGCGCTCCACGGTCTCCCGCTTGCTTAAGAGCATGGAGGAGAGCGGATATATCTGCCGGCAGAGCGTGTCCAGCGACGGACGGCTGAAGAAGATTGTCCCCACGGAAAAGGCCAAAGCCGTGCATAGCGAGGTGCAGCGGCGCATCCGGGAGGCAGAGGCCGACCTGGCAAAGGGTCTGACCGAGCGGGAAATTCGGCAATTTCTGGCTGTCAGCAAAAAAATTAAGGCCAACCTATCCTAAACCGCCCGGGGCGGATCGAGACGCAACACGGCAAGGGACAGCCGGAAGGAGGAACCTGCATGAAGAAGAAACGAAAGATTGCCCACTGTATCCGGGAATTTAAGCTGATGACCGCTCTCACCCCTATTTTTGTCATCGGCGAGGTGATTTTTGACGTTCTCATCCCCAAGACCATGGCCACGCTGATTGATGAGGGGGTCAACGCGGGCAACATTGAGAACATTTTGTACTACGGCGGGGTGCTGGTGATTATGGCCCTGGTGGCCCTGATCCTGGGCGCCCTGTCCGGGCGGTGCGCTGCCCGGGCATCCACCGGGCTCTCCCGCAACCTGCGCCGGGAGATGTACGCCCGGGTGCAGAAGTTTTCCTTTTCCAACATTGACAAGTATTCCACCGGCGGCATTATTACCCGTCTGTCCACCGATGTGACCAACGTGCAGCTGGCCTTTTTGATGATTATCCGCATTGCGGTTCGCTGTCCGGTAATGCTGGTGTGCGCCTGGATTCTCACCGCCCGGCTCAATGTAAAGCTGGCCCTGATCTTCCTGGTGACCATTCCCGTTCTGGCCATCGGCCTGCTCATCATCATGCGCAACGCCCACCCCATCTTCGAACGGGTATTCAAGAAGTACGACTGGATGAACAACGTGGTGCAGGAGAACCTGCTGGGCATCCGGGTGGTGAAGTCCTTTGTGCGTGAGGATCATGAGCGGGAGAAGTTCGGCAAGGTCTCCCAGGAGATCTACATGGACTTCACCAAGGCGGAGAAGCTGCTGGCCTTCAACATGCCCCTGATGCAGCTGTGCGTGTATGGGAGCATCATTGCGGTGTCCTGGCTGAGCGCCCATCTGGTGGTGGGGGGCAGCATGACCACCGGCGATCTCACCAGTATGTTCAGCTACATCATGATGATCCTCATGAGCCTGATGATGCTCTCCATGGTGCTGGTGATGATTACCCTGGCCCGGTCCTCCGCCGAGCGGATTACCGAGCTGCTCAACGAGGAGAGCGATCTGAAAAACGGCGACAACCCGGTGGAGGTTGTGAAGGACGGCTCCGTGGTCTTTGAAAACGTCAGCTTCAGCTATGCCAAGGACCCCACCAAGGAGTGCCTGAAAAATGTCAACCTGGACATCAAGTCCGGGCAGACGGTGGGCATTCTGGGCGGAACAGGTACCTCCAAGAGCACCCTGGTGCAGCTCATTCCCCGCCTGTACGACGCCACCGAAGGCCGTGTGCTGGTGGGCGGCGTGGACGTGCGGGACTATGACATGGAGGCCTTGCGTGAGCAGGTAGCCATGGTGTTGCAGAAAAACGTCCTCTTTTCCGGCACCATCAAGGAGAACCTGCGCTGGGGCAAGGAGGACGCCACCGACGAGGAGATGGTGCGCGTTTGTAAGCTGGCCCAGGCCGATTCCTTTATTCAGGAGTTCCCCGACAAGTACGACACCTACATTGAGCAGGGGGGCTCCAACGTCTCCGGCGGGCAGAAACAGCGGCTGTGCATTGCCCGGGCTCTGCTCAAGCACCCCAAGATTCTCATTCTGGACGACTCCACCTCTGCGGTGGATACCAAGACCGACGCCATGATCCGCCGCGCCTTCCGGGAGGAGATTCCGGACACCACCAAGTTTATCATCGCCCAGCGTATTTCCTCTATCGAGGACGCCGATCTGATCCTGGTGATGGAGGGCGGCGCCATCGCGGCCATGGGTACCCATAACCAGCTCCTGGAGAGCTGTGACATTTACCGGGAGATTTATCAGTCCCAGACGAAGGGAGGTTCGGAGAATGAGTAAGAAGCCTGACGGTATGCCGACAAAGAAGAGCCACACCGCCCGCCGGCTGCTGGGCTATGTGATGCGGGGCTATAAATTCCGCTTCTTCCTGGTGCTGGTTTGCATTCTGGTCAGCGCTATCGCCACCGTGGCCGGCTCCATGTTCCTGGAGCCCCTGGTGGACGACTATATTGTGCCCCTCGTCTCCATGGCAAACCCCGACTTTTCAGGACTGCTGACCGCTCTGATCCAGCTGGGTGTGCTCTATCTGGTGGGGCTTATCTGCTCCTTCCTCTTCAACCGTATCATGGTTACCATCTCCCAGGGTGTGCAGAAGCAGATCCGGGATGAGCTGTTCAGCCATATGCAGTCCCTCCCCATCAAGTACTTTGACACTCACGCCCACGGCGACGTTATGAGCGTATACACCAACGACGTGGACACTCTGCGCCAGATGTTCTCCCAGAGCATCCCTCAGATGTTCAACTCCCTGGTGATGATCATTGTGGTCTTTGTGGGCATGCTCATGCGCAATGTGGTGCTCACCGGCGTGGTGATCCTCTGTGTGCTGTGCATGCTGGTGGTCACCCGCTATGTGGCCGGACGCAGCGCCAAACACTTTATTCGCCAGCAGGTGAAGCTGGGCGACCTCAACGGCTATATTGAGGAAATGGTCAACGGCCAGAAGGTGGTTAAGGTCTTCTGCCACGAGGAAAAGGCCCAGGAGGGCTTTGACAAGGTGAATGAGGCCCTGTTTGAAAGCGCCGACAAGGCCAACAAATACGCCAATATCCTCATGCCCATCATGATCAATATCGGCAATATTCAGTATGTGATTGTGGCCGTGGTGGGCGGTGTTCTGGCCCTCAACGGGCTGGGCGGCGGTATCACCCTTGGTACCATAGCCTCCTTTCTCCAGCTCTCCAAGAGCTTCACCAACCCCATCAGCCAGATCTCCCAGCAGCTTAACTCGGTGATTATGGCCCTGGCGGGCGCCCAGCGGATTTTTGCCCTGATGGACGAGGCGCCCGAGGAGGATCACGGCACGGTCACTCTGGTCAACGCCGCCTACGACAAGCAGGGCAATCTCACTGAGTGTGACCATCACTCCAGCCTGTGGGCCTGGAAGGTACCTCAGCCCGACGGCTCTGTGAGCTATGTGAAGCTGGCGGGTGACGTGCGCTTTTTTGACGTGGACTTTGCCTATACCCCGGAGAAGACCATTCTTCACGATATCTCCCTGTTTGCAAAGCCCGGCCAGAAGCTGGCCTTTGTGGGAGCTACCGGCGCGGGCAAGACCACTATTACAAACCTCATTAACCGCTTCTATGACATTGCAGACGGAAAGATTCAGTACGACGGTATCAGCATCAACGACATCTGCAAGCGGGATCTCCGCCGTTCTCTGGGCATTGTGCTCCAGGATACCAATCTGTTCACCGGCACTGTGCGGGAGAACATCCGCTACGGCAACCTGGAGGCCACCGACGAAGAGGTGGAGGCCGCCGCTGTGCTGGCCAACGCCGACGACTTTATCCGCCGGCTGCCCCAGGGGTATGACACCATGCTTACCGGCAATGGAGCCAACCTGTCCCAGGGCCAGCGGCAGCTCATCGCTATTGCCCGCTGCGCGGTGGCCGACCCGCCGGTCATGATTCTGGATGAGGCCACCTCCTCCATTGATACCCGCACCGAGGCCATCGTGCAGCGGGGCATGGACAGCCTGATGTGCGGACGCACCGTGTTTGTCATCGCCCACCGTCTGTCCACCGTGCGCAACTCCGACGCCATCATGGTGCTGGATCACGGCCGCATTGTGGAGCGGGGAAGCCACGACGATCTCATTGCCCAGGGCGGCATTTACTATCAGCTCTACACCGGTGCATTTGAACTGGAGTAATCCGCTTCTTTCCAAGCGCCCCGGCTATTTCGCCGGGGCGCTTTTTCACGGACAGGGGAGAGGCGCTCCATCTTTTTTCAGCGGTCCGGCACCCATTTTTGTGCCCGGCATAGTATGAAGTGAGACCGGGCGGGACGGCAGGCTGCCGACCCGCACAGGGTTTCTAACTATTCAGCCAGGAGGTACTTCATATGGGTTGCAACAACGGCTTTGGCGGCGGCGGATGCCTGTGGATCCTGCTCATTATTATCATCATCTGCTGCTGCTGCGGCGGCAGCACGGGCAGCTGCGGCTGCGGCAACGGCTGCGGCAACGGCTGCTGCTGATTTTCCGGTCACATAGCCAAGTGCAAAACGGGGCGAAGCAGACATGCTTCGCCCCGTTTAACTTTTTAGACCAAGCTACGCAGGAATGAGTAGAAAAACTTGCAGATAAAACAGGCTAGATTGTGAGGGATGCAGAAATAGGTGAGACAGACAAAATGTTTGTGCACAGCGGGTTGACAATGAATGCAAAACTAGAGTAAAATATGGAAAGACGCAAGACAAGACAGGAAGCAACGATGGTTTTGAAATACAGCGCATCAGGCGCTCTTTCATCCAGCCTCTTGCTTGGTGCTTTCTGGCCCTGTTCTGGAAAGCGTAAGGAAAGAAGCGGAAGGATGCAAGGGTGCATTGCCAAAGCAGCGATGCGCCCTTTTGTTATCTTTCGGCCATTGTATGTGATGTTGAGAAGGGGATGCGGCTATGGCAATTCTTCTGGAGGCACAGCATTGTCAGATGACCTTCCGGGGGCTTCAGGCGGTGAAGGACTTTACCGCCACCATTGAGCAGGGGAGGATCTACGGCCTCATCGGCACCAACGGCGCGGGCAAGACCACGGTGATCAACATGCTCTCCGGTGTACTCACCCCCACCGGCGGAAAGATCTTGCTGGAGGGGCGGGATATTACTGGTCTGCGGCCCGACCAGGTTGCCCGGCTGGGTATTGTGCGCACCTATCAGAATCTGCGGCTGTTTCAGAAGATGACAGTCTTGGAAAATGTAATTATTGGCGCTCAGATGCACGAGAAGTCCAATGTGGTTGCCGGTATCCTGGGAACCCCGGCCTACCGCCGGTCGGAGCGGCATCTGAAGGAGAAGTCCATGGAAATGCTGGGACTGATGGGCATTGAGGATCATGCCGGCGTGATTGCCGGGTCTCTGCCCTATGGCCTGCAGCGTCGGCTGGAGATTGCCCGCATTCTGGCGGCGGACCCCAAGCTGCTGCTGCTGGACGAGCCCGCCGCCGGAATGAATCCACAGGAGAGCCTGGAGCTGGTTGATCGCATCCGCCACATCCGGGATAAATTCGACCTGACGGTTCTGCTGATTGAGCACGACATGAAGGTTATCATGAGCCTGTGCCAGTATATCTACGCCATGGCCACCGGCGAGATTATCGCCCAGGGAGTGCCCGAGGAGATCCGCGCGGATCCCAAGGTCATCCAGGCCTATCTGGGGAGGGCTGTATGATGATGCTGAAGGTGGACAACCTGGTGGTGCGCTACGGCGGCATCACCGCGGTGGACGGAGTTTCCCTGGAGCTGGAGGAGCACGAGACCGTGGCCCTCATCGGGGCCAACGGCGCGGGCAAAACCACCACGCTGCACACCATATCCGGCCTGCTCAAGGCAGCCGGGGGCAAAATCTTTTTTCAGGACGAGGAGATCACCAAAGTGCCCGCCGAGAACCTGGTGGCCCGGGGCGTAGTACAGGTGCCCGAGGGCCGGCAGGTGTTTGCCAAGCTCACCGTGGAGGAGAATCTCCGCTTGGGTGCTTATCTGCAAAAGAATAAGCAGGTTATCCGGGCCAACCACGAGAAGGTGATGACCCTATTTCCCATCTTGCAGGAGCGGCGCCGCCAGGCGGCGGGCACCCTTTCAGGCGGCGAGCAGCAGATGCTGGCCATCGGCCGGGCCCTGATGTCCAACCCCAAACTGCTGCTGCTGGACGAGCCCTCCATGGGCCTGTCCCCCCTGATGACCCAGCAGGTGTTCGACGTGCTGCTGGAGCTGAAAAAGCAGGGCATGACCATTCTCCTGGTGGAGCAGAACGCCTATGAGGCCCTCACCATCTCCGATCGGGCCTACATCATGGAGACGGGCAACATTACCTTGGAGGGGAGGAGCAGTGAGCTGATCCACGACCCGCGGGTCAAGGACGCTTACCTGGGTGGCGACTTATGAGTGCAGAATATATTATTTCCCAGCTGATCAACGGCCTGCGCCTGGGCAGCGTATACGCCATTGTAGCGGTTGGATACTCCATTGTGTACGGCATTCTCCGTCTGATTAACTTTGCCCACGGCGACATTATGACCATCGGTGTGTACATCATGCTGCTGTTTATGACCAGCACCGGCATGCCCCTGTGGTCCGTCATTGTAGTCTCTGTGCTGGTAAGCGTGATTGTGGGTGTTCTCATTGAGCGCTTTGCCTACCGGCCTTTGCGCAGCGCGGGGGAGGAGGCCACATTGATCTCCTCCTTAGCGGTGTCAACTCTGCTGCAAAACCTGTTGCAGATGATATTCTCGCCCCAGAAAAAGGCCTTTTATCTTCCTGACTTTTTCACCCAACAGCACCAGTTTGGTATTGTGAAGCTCTCTACCATGAACATTCTCACCTTTGCGGCGGTTATCATTATGGTGATTGCTCTCACCCTGGTGGTACAGAAGACCAAGATCGGTACCGCTATGCGGGCCTGCTCGGAGAATCTGGACGCGTCCCGGCTGATGGGAATCAAGCCCAACCAGGTAATTGTCTTTGCTTTCGCGGTGGGCTCTGGACTGGCCGCCCTGGCCGGCCTGATGCTGGCGGGAGAGTACAAGACCATTGACCCCCTCATGGGCTTTGTGCCTGGGCTTAAGGCCTTCTGCGCCGCGGTGGTGGGCGGCATCGGCAGCCTGTACGGCGCGGTGGCCGGCGGACTGGTTATCGGCGTGGCGGAGATGCTCTTTGCCGGGCTGATGCCCACCAGCGTCACCGCCTATCGGGACGCCTTCGTCTTTGTGGTGCTCATTGTGGTGCTGCTGTTCTGGCCGAACGGAATCTTCGGCCGCTCGGAAGGGAGGCGGAGCTGATGAACACCCTGCGTTTGCGCGATTGCGGACTGTTTCGCCTGGTAGCGCTGGTTATTGTTCCCATCATCATTGTAGTGGTGGCCTGCAATCAGGGAACCTACTACTCCGCTATTGTCAGCACCTTCGCCATCAACGTACTCCTGGCGGCCAGCCTGAATCTGGTCAACGGCTTTTCCGGCATGTTTTCCATGGGCCACGCGGCCTTTATGGCGGTGGGGGCGTACATCTCCGCTTTCCTCACCCTCACCCCCACCCAGAAGGAGAACATGATGCCTGATCTGCCCCAGTGGCTGACTAATTTGCAGATGCCTCTGCTGCCCGCTCTTATCTTCTGCGGCATTGCGGCGGCCATTGTGGCCCTGATTATCGGTGTGCCGGTGCTGCGCTTCAAGGGCCACTATCTCTCGGTGGCCACCCTGGGCCTCATCGTGATTGTGCGCGCGGTGCTGGACAACTCCGACGGCTTCACCAACGGTCCCCGGGGCGTCACCGGACTTCCCGCCCTGGCCACGCCCCCGGTGATCTTTCTGGTGCTGATCATCAGCCTGTTTGTGATGTTCCGCATCATCCGCTCCCAGTACGGGCGGGGACTTATTGCCATGCGGGATGACGACGTGGCCGCCCAGAGCCTGGGCATTAACCTTGTCAGCAAGAAGATCTCCATCTTCTGCATCAGCGCCTTCTTTGCCGGCGTGGCCGGCGCTCTGTGGGGCCATGTGCAGACCGTTATCTCGGGGCAGTTCTTCTACTTTACCATGAGCTTTAAGGTGGTGCAGATCTCCATCATCGGCGGCATGGCGTCCCTGTCCGGTGCGGCCATCGGCGCGCTGTTTATGACCTTTGTGCCCGAGCTGCTGGCCCCCCTTGAGAGCGGCTTCACGATTTTTGGCGTCACCCTGCCCAGCCTGTATGGTATCTCCAACATCATTATGGCGGTGTTCCTTATCCTGGTAATTATTTTCCGCCGTCAGGGCCTGCTGGGCAGCAGCGAACTGCTGCTGGAGAGCTGGTTCTCCAAGGAGACCTACACCAGCCTGTTCAAGAAGTCTGAGTACAAAAAGCTATTGGGCGCCCTAAAGCCGAAACCGCGCAAGGCGAAGAGCAAGAAGTGAGCACCGCGCAATATGCGTTGCTAATAAAGGACAAGGTAAAGGAGGATTTCAAATGAAGAAGAAGATCACAAAGCTGCTGGTTCTGGCCCTGGCGGGAGCCATGGTGTTCTCTCTGGCCGCCTGCTCCAACAGCGCTGACACCAACAGCCCTGCTCCCAGCGGCACCGGGGACGGCGGCTCCGCCGCTGTGACGGGCGACACCATCAACGTGGGCGCCCTGTTCAACATCACCGGCGGCCAGGCCTCTCTGGACGAGCCCGGCTATCGGGCTTTCCAGCTCTACTTTGACGAGCTCAACGCCGCCGGCGGCATCAACGGCCGTCAGATCAAGGTGGTCTCCTACGACGGCAAGACCGACCAGACCACCTGTGCCACCAACACCACCAAGCTCATTGACGTGGACAATGTAGTGGCCATCGGCGGCCTGTCCGACAGCAACTACGCCTTCTCCGCCGGCAACGTGGCCCAGGCCGCCGAGGTTCCCTTCGTCTTCTCCGGTGCCACCACCCCCTCCCTCAACGACATCGGCAACTATGTGTTCCTTACCGCTTTCGGTGACGACACCTGTGCCTATGCCGCCGCCGACTACGTGACCAACGAGCTGGGCCTGACCAAGGTCTACATGCTGGTGGACCAGTCCATGGACTTCACCACCACCCTGGCCCGCTGCTTCCAGGAGCGCCTGGAGGCCAACGGCGGCGAGATTGTGATGACCGACAACTATATGAACAAGGACCCCGACTTCTCCGCTCAGATTGACCGCTTCCTCAACGACAGCAAGGGCGCCGAGATCCTGTTCTTCTCCAGCGTGCCCGATGACATCGGCACCATTGTCAAGCAGTACCGGGACAAGGGCGTCACCCTGCCCTTTATCTCCGGCGACGGCGCCGACACCCCCCTGCTGATGGAGGTGGGCGGCGAGGCCGCTGAGGGCACTCTGGTTTCCACCCACTGCTCCTTTGAGAACCAGGATCCTGTGGTGCAGGACTTTGTCACCCTCTACACCGAGACCCAGGGCACCGCTCCCGAGAACGCCTTTGCCGCGCTGGGCTATGACTGCGCCCATGTCATCGCCACCGCCATCGAGATGTGCGGCGACGATGTGACCCCCGCCAATGTCCGGGACAACCTGGAGAAGATTCAGGACCTGCGCTGCGTCACCGGTACCATCTCCTACACTGCGGAGAGCCATGTGCCTCAGAAGAGCGCCACCATTCTGGAGGTTCAGGACGGCGCCTTTGCCTTCGTGGCCGAGCTGAATCCCTGATTGACGGATTAAAAAGAGAAAACAGGGCAACGGCGCCGCTGCCGCTGCCGTAATGCGCTGATTCACAGACCATCCCACAGTGAATTGAGCACGGGGCGGGATGGAGCATCCATCCCGCCCCGTGTTTTTCCTTTACCAGTATCTGATAAAACATGAACAAGGAGGAGATTACCATGGCGAATCACGAACTTTTGAAGCTGACTTCCCACCAGGTCCGGGAGGGCGGGTATAACAAGGCCATTCTGGCGGTGGGATCCTGCGAGGCCCACGGCCATCACCTGGCCTCGGGCACGGACACCCTGGTGTCCTATATGCTCTCCTGCCAGGTGGCCGACCAGGTGGACGGACTGCTGGTGTTGCCTCCGATCACGGTGGGATACAGCGCCCACTATGACACCTTCCCCTTTACCATGACCCTGAGCTACGATACGGTAACCCAGGTCATCTATGACTACCTGGAGTCCACCATCCGCAACGGTATTGAGCACATTTTCATTCTCAACGGCCATGACGGCAACATTGCGCCTATCGAGATCGCCAGCCGCAAGATCAAGGAGAAATATCCCCAGGCCCGTATTGCCACCCTGGTAGCCTGGTGGGTCACCGCCGGGGATCTGCTGCCCAAGGATACCTTTGAGGTGTGGGGCGGCCTGGGCCACGCCGGCGAGGGAGAGAGCTCCATCGCCTACTATCTGTATCCCCAGTGGTGCGAGCCCGATCAGGCCAAGGGCTATATCCCCGACAACCTGCCTGAGCATGTGGAGATCAAGTGGGACTTTGCCGAGCTCACCAGCTCCGCCGCCACCGGCGACCCCACCAAGGCCACGGCGGAGAAGGGGGAGAAGATGGCTAAGGCCCTGGTCAAGTGCATGGTGGACACCATCAAGCAGCTGGACGGCATGGGCTGGGACTACCGCACCACCGCCATCCGCTGAATCAAAAAAGGGGAGGGGAGCACATGCAGAAGAAGATCCTGCTCTGGTTCGACGTGGAGGATTACCTCACCGTGGAGTCGGATGACGCGCTGCTGGAGCTGCTCAAGATGCTGGAGGAGTCCGGCGTACGGGCTACCCTGAAATTCTGTACCCGGAAGATGGAGCTTCTCCACCGCCGGGGCCGGATGGATATTATTGAGAAGCTGGCCAACCATGAGTTCAGCTTCCACACCACCGACCACAGCATCCATCCGCTGCCCTCGGAGTATCTGGATCAGATGGGTTTCCAGGCGGGGGCCAGGGCCTTCCACGACCGGGAGAATCCCGGCTTCCAGCGCCTGAGCGACCTGTGCGGCCAGAACCTCACCAGCTACGGTCAGCCCGGCTACGCCTGGGCGCCCCAGGTGTTTCCCGCCCTGCGCAAGTGGGGGGTGCAGCCCTACCTGGACGCCCATGATATCGTGGGCATCGACGGCCAGCCCTTCTGGTACGGCGGTGTGCTGTGCCTGAGCAAGCTCAACAACCTGTCCCACCTGGTGAAGGACGGGAGCACAGGTGCCATGATCCGGGCCTTTGACGGGATGAATACTGCCTGCGAGGACACGGTGTTTTTCAGTATCTACGACCACCCCACCGAGTTTTCCAGCTCGGTGTTCTGGGACGAGGTAAATTTCCAATACGGCCGCAACCCCTTCACCTATCAGCCCGCACCCCTGCGCACCGTGGAGGAGCGGGACGGGCTCATCGACCAGTACCGGCAGTTTATCGCCCACACCCGGGCCCAGCCCGACGTGGAGTATGTGACCGCCCTGGAGTCCATGCGCTACGAGCACCAGCGCACCCTGCCCATTACCGGGGAAATGCTGGACGGGGCGGTAAAATCCCTGAGCGGGGGAGAGGCCAACTACTGCCAGATCGGCGGGGCCTATGTGTGCGCCTCCGAGCTGCTGGGACTGATGGCCCGGCGGCTGACCGGGCGGATGCTCACCCCTGAGCTGCTCTACGGGCCGGAGGAGGAGACTCCTTCCCATGTGTCCGGCCAGGTGGATGCGGCAGAGCTGGCCCAGGCGGTCTTTGCCCAGGCTGACCGGGTGCTGGGCTTCAAGCAGCTGCCCGTGTACTACCGAGTGGGCGGCAATCTGATTAACCCGGCGGACGCCTTTGCCACCCTGGCCGCCGCCATTGCCCAGGGAAGGAGCACACTGGATCTGGTGCCCGGCCGTCTGGCCGCCGCCGACCATGTGGACCGGAGCTACCGCTTCGGCGGGGCCTGGATCCTCTGGGCGGACGACTTCAAGGGGGAGGGCATCATCAAGCAGACTGCCCTCCAGGCGTGGACCCTCAAGCCCGCCGTATTTTAAACACACAGATGCCGGGGAGCCGGGCTTTTCATAAGCCCGGTTCTCCCTGCGTACATGAAAAACTTACAGTCTGGAAAGGAAGCAACTGGGATGGAGCAAGCAATCTCCATGCAGGATATTGCCCAGGCGGCGGAGCGGATTCGCCCCTATATCAAGAAGACGCCCCTGGTGCGGGCGGAGAAGCTGGAGGCCCTGTTTGGCGGGGCGGAGATCTGGCTGAAGCTGGAGAACTTCCAGATCACCGGTTCCTTTAAGCTGCGGGGTGTGGCTAATAAGGTATGCACCCTCACAGAGGAGGAGCTCAAGAGGGGGGTTACCGCCGCCTCCAGCGGCAACCACGCCCAGGCGGTGAGCTATATGGCCGCCCTGCGGGGAGCCCATGCCGCCATCGTCATGCCGGAGAACGCCCCCCAGGCCAAGGTGGACGGAGCCAGGGGCTTCGGCGCAGAGGTAATCCTCCACGGCTTTACCGGGGAGGATCGGGATCAGAAGTGCGAGGAGCTCATTGCCCGGTACGGGTACAGCCTCATCCACTCCCACACCGACCCGGCGGTGATTGCCGGCCACGCCACCGCCGCCACCGAGGCCCTGGAGCAGATGGAGGGGAAGGTGGACGCCGTGGTGATTCCCTGCGGCGCGGGCAGCCTCACCAGCGGCGCGGCCCGGGCGGTAAAGGGGCTGAACCCGGAGATTGCCACCATCGCGGTGGAGCCCGCCGCCGTGCCCCGCTTCACCCAGAGCCTGGCTGCCGGACATCCGGTGACGGTGGATATGGGCCAGACCATTGCCGATGGCCTGCGGGTGAGCAAGGCTGAGTCCATCAACTACGAACTCATCCGGGACAATGTGGATACCCTGCTCACCATTGAGGAGAATTGGATTGAGCAGGCGGTGCGGGAGATGGCCTTCCGGGCCAAGGTGGTGGCCGAGCCCTCGGGCTGCGTGGGCATTGCCGCCGCCCTGGCGGGCAAGATTGATACCAGCGCCGGGAAGCGGCTGATTTTCCTCATCACCGGCGGCAATGTGGACGGGGAATTCTACTCCCGGCTGTTGCGGGGGTAAGAGGGAAATATGAAGCGAGTTTTACTGCTGTCCACCGGCGGCACCATCGCCGCCCGACAGGGAGATATGGGCCTGGCCCCCCAGGTGGCCTCCGCCAGCCTGCTCTCCTATGTCCCTGAGCTGTCCGGCCGGTTTGAAATTGAGGCCAAGGACATTTTGAGCATGGACAGCTCCAACATCCAGGCTGAGGAGTGGCAGACCATCGCCCGGGCTGTATACGACCAGCTGGACCGCTTTGACGGCATTGTCATTACCCACGGTACGGATACCATGGCCTACACGGCCTCCATGCTCAGCTACATGCTTCAGAACCTGAAAAAGCCGGTGGTGCTCACCGGCTCCCAGGTGCCCATTGAGAGCATTCTTACCGACGCCAAGAGCAACCTGTGTACCGCCTTTGAGGCGGTGGAGGCGGGCATCCCCGGAGTGAGCATTGCCTTTGACCACAAGATTATCAACGGCTGCCGGGCGGTGAAGGTACGCACCATGGGGTTTGAGGCCTTTGAGAGCGTCAACGCCCCCTGCCTGGCGGAGGTATTTGCCAACGGCCTGCAGCGGGGCGTGGGACAGATTGTCCCACGCGACCTCCAAAAGCCCACTCTGCTCAAGGACAACCTGTGCACCGACGTGTTTCTTCTCAAGCTGATTCCGGGTACCAACCCGGCGGTGCTCAAGATGCTTATGGACATGCGCTACAGGGGGATTGTGCTGGAAACCTTTGGGGCGGGGGGGATGCACTTCCTCCGCCGCAATCTGCTGCCCGAGCTGCAGCAGCTTACCGACCGGGGGGTGTCCATTGTGGCGTGCAGCCAGTGCCTGTACGAGACCAGCGACTTTTCCCTCTACGAGGTAGGCACCCGGCTGCTGGCCTGCGGGGTGATCGCCGGGCGGGATATGACCACCGAGGCGGCGGTGACCAAGCTGATGTGGGCCCTGGGACAGACAGAGGACCCGGAAGAGGTACGCCGTATTTTTGACACCAATTTTACTGGGGAAATCTCCCTGGAGCAGTAAAAAGCCGCGGCGCGGATCTGTGCAGATCCGCGCCGCGGCTTTTTCAATTAGGGCAAGCATTCCGCTGTCAGGGCGCGTCGGGCGGGATCTCCAGCCGCTCCGCCTGGGAGACACGCCTCATCTCCCTCCAGGACAGGAAGATGGCCAGAAGCAGGGCCGCGCCGTCGGCGATGGGCCCGGCGTACATCACTCCGTCAATTCCCCA
>CALWWS010000113.1 GCA_944385305.1 uncultured Oscillospiraceae bacterium
ACCGGATGAAGCGGATTTTGGAGCGGCTGACTGCCAACCGCCTGCTGGGCGTGCTGGTGGGCGCGGGGATCACCGCGGTCATTCAGTCCTCCTCGGCCACCACGGTGATGGTGGTGGGCTTTGTCAATTCGGGGATGATGACCCTGAAGCAGGCGGTATGGATCATCATGGGGGCCAACAGCGGCACCACCATCACCGGCCAGCTCATCGCCCTGGACGTGGGGGCCCTGGCCCCCCTGATTGCCTTTGTGGGCGTGGCCATGGTGGTGTTTTTGAAGCGGCCCCAGATCCACCACTACGGCAGCATCCTGGCCGGCCTGGGTGTACTGTTTATCGGCATGGAGATGATGAGCGCCTCCATGGAGCCCCTGCGGGAGTCCCCCCTGTTCATCAGTGCGGTGAGCACCTTCTCCAATCCCCTGGTGGGCATCGCGGTGGGCACCATCTTTACCGCCATCATCCAGTCCTCCTCCGCCTCGGTGGGCATTCTCCAGGCCCTGGCAGTGAGCGGGGTTATCGGGCTGGACAGCGCGGTGTTCGTCCTCTTCGGTCAGAACATCGGCACCTGCATCACCGCCGTGCTGGCCTCCATCGGCACCAGCCGCAACGCCAAGCGCACCACGGTAATCCACCTGATGTTCAATGTGTTCGGCACGGCGCTGTTTACCACCCTGTGTCTGACTACCCCGCTGGTGGAGGTGATGCAGGGGCTCACCCCGGGGCGGCCGGAGGCCCAGATTGCCAATATGCACACCCTGTTCAACATCGTTACCACCCTGATTCTGCTGCCCTTCGGCGGCTATCTGGTAAAGCTGGCCATGCGGATTCTGCCCGATCGTGCTCAGAGCGGGGAAGAGGGGATGCATCTGGCCTACCTCACCTACGGCCCTACCCACACCAAGCAGGAGCACCCCATTGGCTACTCCGCCATGTACCTCAACCAGCTGCGCCAGGAGCTGGGGCGGATGATGGAAATGGCCAAGGAGAATACCCGGGCGGGCTTCCAGGCGGTGCTCAACCGGGACATGAACTGTCTGGCCCAGGCGGAGTCCACCGAGGAGTACATCGACTACCTCAACAAGGAGATCTCCCAGTTTATCTCCAAAATCATCGTCCACGAGACCAACGAGCGGGACTCGGCGGCCATCAGCGCCTACTTCAAGATCACGGGCAATATCGAGCGCATCGGCGATCACGCCATGAATATCGGGGAGTACACCGGCATGATGCAGGAGAAGGATATCCGCTTCTCCCCGGCGGCGCAGGAGGAGATCCGCCAGATGCAGGCGGTGTGCATGGAGGTGCTGGACGCTCTGGAGGATGCCTCAGGCACTGCGGTGGAGCGGCTGACCAAGGTGGCCGCCCTGGAGCAGCGCATGGACGATATGACCGAGCAGTTCCGCCGCTCCCAGCTGGAGCGCATGCGGGGCGGAAGCTGTTCGGAGGAGGCGTGCATCCTCTTCTCCGAGCTTATCACCGACTTTGAGCGTATCGGCGACCACGCCCTGAACATCGCCCAGGAGCAGTCCGCTCTGCGCATGGGGGCGAATGCCTGAGGCGGGCCTCATTTTTTCACAATACAGGCAAAGCGCCGTACCTGCAGATGAATGCGGGTACGGCGCTGATTTTTGCCCTTTAAGGGTGGTAAGGCTGGGGCTTTGGCAGGAGAATCTCGGGCATCAGCTCGTCGGAGACAATGGAGAGCATCTCCTCCAGCTTGGCGGTGTCCTCGGGGGAAAAACGCTCCTTGATCCGGTCCATCACCTTGTTGAGGTAGCCGTAGCTGATATTGTAGTAGTCAATATACTTCTGAGTGACCTCCAGGTGGTATTCCCGCTTGTCGTCCGCCGAGCGCACCTTGCGCACGTAGCCTTTCTGGATGAGGCTGTTCACCTTGTAGGCCGCATTGGGGGGGGAGATGTCCACAAAGCTGGAGAACTCGTTGATGGTGGGGCTGCCCAGGGCCATGATGATCTCCATGCAGAAAGTCTCCACTGTGGTCAGGCTGGCCTCCCGCTTCTGGAAACGACCGAATACCGCCCGGTAAAAGTGAAGCTTGAATTTGGTGTATACCCGCTCAAAAGCAACATCCAGCACGTGCTTCCCCTCCGCCATCCGTAATACTGTGTTTTCTATTATCATAACAGAATTTCGGAAGACAGGCAATGGGTTAACCCACAGCGAAGGTGAGTTCGGCCTGGGCGGCGATCTTTCCGTCCACCTTAGCCACCGCCTTGCCGAAGCCCACGCTGCCCCGCTGGGCGGTGAGCTCGCAGGAGAGCTCCAGCACGTCCCCGGGCACCACCTGGCGCTTGAAGCGGGCGTTCTTGATCCCCCCGAAGAAGGCGATCTTGCCCCGGTTTTCCGGCACGCTGAGGATGGCCACCGCCCCGGTCTGGGCCAGAGCCTCCAGGATGAGCACCCCGGGCATCACCGGGTGGCCGGGGAAGTGTCCGGCGAAGAAGGGCTCGTTCATGGTGACGCACTTGATCCCCTTGGCCCACTGTCCTGGCTCGTAGTCGGTGATTTTGTCCACCAGCAGGAACGGGTGGCGGTGGGGGAGAAGCTCCATAATCTGTTTGGTATCAAGCTGCATGATTAACCCTCCCAGCGGTGAAAGAGAAGACTGACGTTGTGGCCCCCGAAGCCCAGGGAGTTGGACATGGCGTACTCCACCTGTACCTGCCGGCCCTGGTTGGGCACGATGTCCAGATCGCACGCCGGGTCGGGCACCTGGTAGTGGATGGTGGCGGGGATAAAGCCGTCCTTCAGAGCCAGCACGGAGAAGATGGCCTCCACCGCGCCGCTGGCCCCCAGCAGGTGGCCGATCATGGACTTGGTGGAGCTGACCATCAGCTTGGCGGCGTGAGAGCCGAAGGCGGTCTTCACCGCCTGGGTCTCGCAGGAGTCGTTCATGGGGGTGGAGGTGCCGTGGGCGTTGATGTAGCCCACCTGCTCCGGCGCCACCCCGGCATCCGCCAGAGCCAGGGTCATGCTGCGGGCACCGCCTTCGCCGCCGGGTGCGGGTGCGGTGATGTGGTGGGCGTCGCAGGTGGCGCCGTAGCCCACAATCTCGGCCAGGATATGGGCACCTCTGGCCCTGGCGTGCTCCAGCTCCTCCAGCACCAGCATGCCGGCGCCCTCGCCCATGACAAAACCGCTGCGCTCCGCGTCAAAGGGGATGGAGGCCCGCGCCGGGTCGGCGCTGGTGGTGAGGGCGTGCATGGAGGTGAACCCGCCGATCCCTGTGGGGGTGACCGCCGCCTCCGCGCCGCCGCACAGCATCACCTCGGCGTAGCCGTCCCGGATGTGGCGGAAGGCGTCGCCCACCGCGTTGGCCCCGCCGGCGCAGGCGGCCACCACGCAGGAGCACATGCCCTTCAGGCCGAACTGGATGGCGATGTGGCCCGCCGCCAGGTTGGTGATGGACATGGGGATATAGAAGGGGGAGACCTTGTCCGCCCCCTTCTCCCGGGCCTTGTCCACCTCCCGCTCCAGGGTGGACAGCCCGCCGATGCCGCTGGAGACCAGGGTGCCGCAGCGGCAGGGGTCCTCCTTCTCCATGTCCAGCCCGCTGTGGGCCATGGCCTCCTTTGCCGCGGCCAGGGCCAGCTGGGTAAAGCGGTCCATCCGGCGGGCTTCCTTCTTGTCGATAAAGTTCTCGGGGGCGAAGTCCTTGACCTCGCCGGCCAGGCTTGCCTTCATCCCGGTGGTGTCGAACAGGGTGATGGGGGCGATGCCGCACCGTCCCTCCTTCACGCCGGCCCAGGTGTCCGCCACATTCAGCCCCAGGGGGGTGAGGGCGCCCATGCCGGTGATAACAACCCGTCTTTTCTCCATGCTCATCCTCCTTTACACCGCCATGCCGCCGTCCACGCACAGCACCTGGCCGGTGACGTAGGCGGCGTCCTCCCCGGCAAAGAAGGCCACCGCCCGGGCCACGTCCTCCCCAGCGCCCAGACGGCCCATGGGGATGGTGGCCTGCATCTCGGCGCGCACCTTCTCAGGCAGGGCGGCGGTCATCTCGGTGGCGATGCAGCCGGGGGCCACGGCGTTTACTGTCATATTCCGCCCGGCCAGCTCCTTGGCCAGGGACTTGCACAGGCCGATGAGACCCGCCTTGCTGGCGGCGTAGTTGGCCTGGCCTGCATTGCCCCGCAGGCCCACAATGCTGCTGATGGCCACAATGCGCCCCGACTTCTGCTTCATCATGGGGCGGTAGGCGGCCCGCATGCAGGAGAAGGCCCCCTTCAGGTTGGTGTCCAGCACCGCGTCGTAGTCCTCGTCCTTCAGCCGCAGGGCCAGGTTGTCCCGGGTCACCCCCGCGTTGCACACCAGAATGTCCAGGTGCCCGAAGCGGGCGATGACCTCATCCACCATGGCCTGGCAGGCGGCGGAGTCCTTCACGTCCGCCTGAATGCACATACCCTGCGCCCCCAGGGCTTCCACGGCCTCCAGGGTTTCCTGGGCGGCCTGGGCGCTGCCGGCGTAGTTGATGGCTACGCTGGCCCCTCTGCGGGCCAGCTCCAGGCAGATGGCCCGGCCGATGCCCCGGGCCCCGCCGGTCACCAGGGCCACTTTTCCCGTCAAGCTCATGCTTGTTCTCCTTTCAGGGCCGCCAGGGCGGCCTTCATGTCCTCTGCGCTCTCCACCGTCAGGGTGGCGGCCCCCTTCACCGTCTTCTTCACAAAGCCGGTGAGGGCCTTGCCCGGGCCGATCTCCAAAAAGGTGTCCACTCCCATTTCGGCCATGGCCCGGATGCTGTCCTCCAGATAGACGCTGGACTGCACCTGCCGCTCCAGCAGGGCGGGGATGCTCTCCTTCTCCCCCAGGGTGCGCCCCGTGCAGTTGAAGAAGACGGGGAAGTCCATGGGGGCGAAGCTTACCTGGGCAAAGCGCTCCCGCAGGGCGTCCCCCGCCGGTGCCATCAGGCTGGTGTGGAAGGGGCCGGACACCTTCAGGGGCACGCACCGCCGGGCTCCCGCCTCGCTGGCCAGGGCGCAAGCCCGCTCCACGGCGGCGGCGTCCCCGGCGATGACAATCTGCCCGGGGCAGTTGTAGTTGGCGATCTCCGCCACGCCGCCCGTCTCC
>CALWWS010000114.1 GCA_944385305.1 uncultured Oscillospiraceae bacterium
TACCGCCATCTCAGTAATAATTTTGGTGACGCAGTGGACGGCGGTATAGGGGAGGGTACACTTTTTGAGAATTTTAGGGTTGCCCTTGGCGGTATGCTCCATGGCCACAATGACCTTTTTGGCGCCCACCAGCAGGTCCATGGCCCCGCCCATGCCGGGCATCTTCTTGCCGGGGATGAGCCAGTTGGCCAGAGAGCCCTCCTCGTCCACCTCCAGGCCGCCCAGGACGGTGACATCCACGTGGCCGCCCCGGATCAGGCCGAAGGAGGTGGCGGAGTCGATGAAGCAGTCGGCGGGATTGACGGCGGAGGGGGAACCGCCTGCATCCACCACATGGACAGGGTCATGGGTGTCGTCCGAGACCGGCGCAGTGCCGATAATGCCGTTTTCCGACTGAAAGATCACGTGCATGTCCTTTGGCAGATAGGCGGGCACCAGGGAGGGCAGGCCGATGCCAAGATTGACTACGTCCCCATCCTTCAGTTCTTTTGCCACCCGGCGGGCAATGAAATGCTTGATTTCGCTCTTGTCCATCTTAGAACTGGCCTCCTTCCACAATGTAATCCACAAAAACGCCGGAGGTGCGCACGTCTTCCGGCGCAATCTCGCCAACCTCCACAATGTCTCTGGCTTCTGCGATCACGGTGTCAGCGGCGGTGGCCATGACGATGTTGAAATTGCTGGTGTCCCCCCGGTACCAGATGTTCCCCGCCTTGTCAATCTTCACGCCGGCCACGATGGAGAAGTCGGCGTGGAGGGGGGCCATCAGCAGGTACTCCTTGCCCTGCACGGTCTGTTTGCCCAGGCAGAGGGGGCTCTCCTCCATCACGGTACCCACGCCGGTGGGGGTAAGCACGCCCCCCAGCCCGGCCCCGCCGGCGCGGATCATCTCCGCCATGGAGCCCTGGGGGATAAGCTGCACCTCCAGGGTGCCCTCCTTCATGGACTGGTCGGCCACCTCGGGATTGAGCCCCACGTGGGTGGCAATCAGCTTTTTTACCTGGCGGTTGTGGATGAGCTTGGCCACACCGTAGTGGGCCTCGCCGATGGGACCGCCGGGCATACCCGCGTCGTTGCAGATCATGGTGAGATCCTTGACGCCGCTTTTGGACAGGGCGTCAATCAGGCGGTGGGCGCTGCCGCAGCCCATAAAGCCGCCGAACATCACGGTGGCGCCGTCGGGAATGAGAGCCACCGCCTCTTCATGGGAGATAATCTTAGCCACTGTTTTCCCTCCTGCATGGTAAATCATCTGGCCGGCCGAACAGGGCGGAGCGACGGGTTACTCCTCCACCTCTTCGTACTCCAAATCGTCCGGGGTGCGGGCGCCGTCCTGTTCAAACATGCCCGCATGGCCGCATTGGGGGCATTGTCCGAATCGCTGCCCAAGCTCTGCAATCAAATCTGCGGCGCATTTAAACTTCTTGCCGCAGTGGGGAAGCGGTAGTAGAAAAAGCACGGACCCCAGCTCATACTTACTTTCTGAGCCCAAGAATCTCCCGGGCCTCGTCGGGGGTGGCGACTTCGTTGCCAAACTCCCGGATGACCCGGGCGGCCCGGAGGACAAACTGCTCGTTGCTCTCGGCCAGCTGACCCTTAGCGTACATCACGTTGTCCTCCATGCCCACCCGGACATGGCCGCCCATGGCTACGGCGCCGTAGAGCATCTCCATGGCGGAGTGGCCCACGCCGAAGCAGCTCCAGGTGGAGCCGGGGCAGAGACTCTCCATGGTTTCCTTCATGAATACCAGGTTCTTCATGCTGCCGGGAATGCCGTTGGCGCAGCCCATGCAGAACTGGAAGTGGAGGGGGGCCTGGAGCACGCCCTTTTTCAGATAGTAGGCGGCGTTGGCGATCATGCCCGGGTCGAAGGCCTCGATCTCCGGCTTGATGCCCCAGGACTGCGTGTTCTGGCCCAGCTGCTCCAGGAACTTGGGGTGGTTGATGAAAAGGCTGGAGTTGAGCCAGTTCATGGAGCCGCAGTCGTAGGAGGCCATCTCGGGGCGCAGCTCCTCCAGGTGGGCCTGGCGGGTTTCGTCGGTGGCGTTGAGATCGCCGGAGGTGGTCATGTTCAGCACGATGTCGCAGTCGGGGTGATTGGCGCGCAGCAGCTCCACCGTCTGGCGGAACTTCTCCTTGCTCATGGTGCCGTTGCCTGCGTCGTCCCGCATGTGCATGTGGGCAACCGCAGCGCCCGCCTTCCAGCAGACGTAGATGTCCTCGGCAATTTCAGCAGGGGTCATGGGGACGTTGGGGTTATTCTCCTTCTTGGGCCACGCGCCGGTGGTGGCTACGGTAATAATAGTCTTTTTTGCCATATCAATCACGCTTTCTCCTTTTTAAACTCTGCCTGGGGGACTGCTCATTTGTTGCGGCCAAACAGCTTGCGCATGTACTCCAGGCCGCTGCCGCCGTTGCCGGCCTGGTCGGCGTAGCCGGTGCCGCCGTAGGTATAAGTGCGGTCGGGTACGCTCTTGTCCAGATCGTCCTCGTCAATCAGAGCCACACAGAGGGACATGGCGCCGTCGCCCATATACCAGCGCAGGGGGAAGCAGAAGAACTGGAACACCTTGCCGGCGGGCAGCTTGTCCAGGTCGCCGCCCAGGTTCTCCACGCCCACAATGCCGTGGCCCAGCATTTCCTTGTGGCAGGGCTCCCAGGTACCCCAGACGCCCAGGTCCTCCAGCTCGCCGAACTTCTCGTCGTAGGCGGCCTGGCCGTGGATACGGATGTACTCAAACTTGTCGAACTCGGCGTAGGCCTCCTCGCCGAAGAGCTCCTTGTACTCCTCGGTAATGGGTTTGCCGGTGGCTCCCAGCAGGTTCATGCGGGTCATGCCGTTGTTGCCCATGGCGGTGTGCAGGGGGTGATCCAGGGCCTGGCCGTCCATGGCCACGCACTTTACCCCGTGTCTGACAAACCATTTGCCCGCGTCAATGCCGGTGCCGGCGGCATAGTGGTAGTAGGCCTTGGAGTCGTCAAACAGGCGGTGCATACCGGTGTTCAGGCACAGCACCTTGCCCTTAAGCTCATCAGGGTTGATCCCGTACTTCTTGCAGGCAGCGTCCAGGTGCTTGTCGGTGATGAGGCCCCAGGGCTCAATGTCGATCTTGAGCACAATAGCCTCGCCAGTATAGGCGTCGATGGGCATCTCGTGGGTGTAGCGGGCCCGGCGGCCGTCAAACTCGTACTCCATCACGTGGCGGGGTGCGTCGCAGTGGGTGCCGGTGTGCATGGTGCAGGTGATCTTCTGGGTGAGCACGCCGCCCTTGGCCATGGTGTGGGTGTTGTCGATCACCGGCTTGTCAAAGTAGGGCCAGCGGGGGATCTCCGCGCCAAAGGGGTGGGTCAGGTCCACATATACTTTTTTACCCATGATATATTCCTCCGATATTTTCTTAGACTGATGACTGTGACTGTGTTTACTGTTTTTGTGATTCTCTTTGGATGACTGTGTAAGCCCGGTCAGGCCTTTTTCTGCTTTGCGATATAGTCGATGAGATACTCCCGCAGACCGGTGTTGGATGCCTCCATCTCCTCCTGCGTCCAAGCCTGCCAGCCCTTTCCGGTCTTAAAGCCCAGATCGCCCCGATCCAGCATCTCCTGCAGGCATTTGGAGGGCTGGTGATTATCCGCCAGGTAGGGGAGAATGTAGTCGTGGATGTTCTTGGTCAGCTCAATGCCCACCACGTCGGAGTTCT
>CALWWS010000115.1 GCA_944385305.1 uncultured Oscillospiraceae bacterium
ACCCGGGTGGCCATTATCAAAAACAAGGCCATCCGCCGGGGCATGAACCTGCCCGACCCGGTCTTGCAGTACATTGCGGCCAACATCACCTCCAATGTCCGCCAGATTGAGGGTACGGTCAACAAGATCCTGGCCTTCCAGGAGCTGATGGGGGAGAGCGTGGACGTGGACACCGTCACCCGGGCGGTGCGGGACATGTTCAAGGACAAGGCCGACTTCCTCCCCTCCTCGGACATCATCATTGAGGAGGTCAGCAAGTTCTACGGCATTGAGACCGAGGCCATCCGGGGCCAGGGCCGCACCAAGGATACCACCCTGGCCCGCCAGATTGCCATGTACCAGATCCGGCGCATGACCAATCTCTCCCTGAAGGAGATCGGCCGGGAGTTTGACAACCGGGATCACACCACGGTGATGCACTCCATTGAGCGAGTGGAGAAGCTGGTCAAGCAGAGCCCCGAGGTGGCCGAGGTCATCAAGGACATCAACGCCAACATCAACGCCCGGTACGAATAATTTCCACCGGCTTTTGTGCATATGTGGAAAACCCCCTGTGGATAATTTGGCCCCCTCCCCCCGGACTGTGGACAAGCCATTTTTTTCTCCACACAGGCTGTGGACGCCCTATTCCCTCTCTCCCAACGCTTTGCGCCCTTTTTCCACATTCTTTTTCCCTACGGCTTACTATTACGAATTTTTTCTCCCTCCTCTCCGGGGAGAGAGTCTAAATCGAGAAAGACGGAGGTCACGCGATGAAATTCTCCTGTGAAAAAGCCCTGCTTCAGGCGGCCATCTCAACTGCCTCCCGGGCGGTCTCTCCCAAGAGCTCCATTCCCGCCCTGGAGGGCATCCTGCTGGAGGTAGGGCAGGATCTGCGGCTGACCGGCTATAATCTGGAAACCGGCATCCGCACCACGGTGGAGGCCGACATCCGGCAGGAGGGCACCCTGGTGCTCAGCGCCCGCCTGTTCGGCGAGATCATCCGCAAGCTGCCCGACGATGTGGTAAACATCCAGTCGGACAACTACATGGTGAACATCCAGTGCGGGATGAGCCAGTTCAATATCCTGGCCACCGACCCGGAGGAGTTTCCCGAACTGCCCACGGTGGAGTATCAGAACTCCCTTACCCTGCCTCAGAGCAGCCTGAAGGCCATGATCGGACAGACCCTCTTTGCGGTGAGCGACAATGAGAGCCGCCCGGTACACACCGGCTCCCTTTTTGAAGTGGATGAATCCGGGCTGACTGTGGTATCGGTGGATGGCTACCGCCTTGCCCTGCGCCACGAGGCCATTGGTAAAAAGGAAGGGTCGGACTCCTTCTCCTTCGTAGTACCCGGCGCCGCCCTGTCCGAGGTGGAGAAAATCTGCTCTGACAGCGAGGAGGAGGCCTCCATTACCCAGGGAGCCCGCCATGTGATGTTCAAGGTGGGCAGCACCATCCTCATCTCCCGCCGGCTGGAGGGAGAATTTCTGGCCTACCGTCAGGCCATTCCCCGCAACAATCCCATCCATGTGGAGGGGGATACCCGGGCGCTGCTCTCCTCCATTGACCGTGTCTCCCTCATCATCAGCGACAAGCTGAAAAGCCCTCTGCGCTGCGTCTTTGACGAAAATGTGCTGCGCATCAGCACGAAGACAGCAATTGGAGACGCCGCCGACCAGTGCCCCATTCAGGGCAGCGGCGGGGGACTGGAGATTGGCTTTAACAACCGGTATCTGATGGACGCCCTCAAGGCCGCCCCGGCCGACCAGGTGCGGTTGGAGCTGAGCAGCGGCGTGTCCCCCTGCGTCATTCTCCCCACCGAAGGGGAGGAGAACTTCCTCTACATGGTGCTGCCTGTGCGGCTGAAGGCGGGAGAGTGAGATGGAGATAAAACCTTACTGCCGCAAGGTGCAGTTCTATGAGACCGACGCCATGGGCATTGTACACCACGCCAACTACATCCACTGGATGGAGGAGGCCCGGGTGGACTACATGGAGCAGATGGGCTACACCTATGAGATGACCACCTCCTCCGGCATCGATCTGGCGGTCACTGGGGTGGACTGCCAGTACAGGTCCATGGCCCGGTTTGGGGATACGGTTTGCATTGAGATGGGGATTACCAAGCTCTCTCCCGCCCGGGTCACCGTGTCCTACCGGATGGTAAATGCCGCCGACGGACGGGAGGTGGCCACAGGACACAGCGACCATTTCTTCTTTGACCACAACAAGAACAAGCCGGTAGCCCTGCCCCGGGCCCTGCCGGAGCTGTACGACATTATGTCCCGCCTGTGTCAGGCCGGAGACAAAAAATAAGAGGAACGTATGGAGCACAGACAGACTCACATTGAGACGGAATTCATCAAGCTGGACAGCCTTCTGAAATGGGAGGGCCTGGCGGAGACCGGCGGGGAGGCCAAGGAGCTCATCCAGGCCGGGCAGGTACAGGTGAACGGCCAGGCGTGCACCCAGCGGGGAAAGAAGCTGCGCCCCGGAGACCGGGTGGTCCTGGGCGAGGTTGAGCTGGAGCTGGTATGATTGTACAAGCCCTCACCCTGGACTTTTTCCGCAACTACCTCCATCTGGAGGCGGAATTTGACCCGGGGGTCAACCTGATCTATGGGGAAAACGCCCAGGGCAAGACCAACCTGCTGGAGGCAGTGGCCTATCTGTCCACCGCCTCCTCCCACCGGGCCAGATACGACCGGGATCTCATCCAATTTGGGGTGGACAGCGCCTTTCTCCAGGCCCGAATCTTCTCCCGCCAGCGGGAGTTCACTCTGGAAGCCAATCTGGCCAGGGGCGCCAGGCGGCAGCTGTACGCCAACGGGGTACGGCTCAAGACGGCGGGGGAGCTGTCCGGCATTCTCAACACGGTGCTCTTCTGCCCGGAGGACCTCTACCTCATTCGGGAGGGCGCGGCGGTGCGGCGGCGGTTTTTGGACCAGTGCATCTGCCAGCTCCGTCCCCGCTATGCCCAGGCCCTGGCGGAGTACCGCAAGCTCTACGAGCACAAGACCCGCATTCTGCGCGACTGGCAGGAAAAGCCCTCTCTATTGGACACTTTGGATGAGTTCAACCTGCGCATGGCTCAGACAGGGGCGGTGATCATCCACTACCGGGCCCACTTTGTCAAGCGCCTGCGGGAGATCACTCCGCCCATCCACCTGGACTTCTCCGGCGGGCGGGAGGAGCTGGATCTGCGCTATCAGACAGTGAGCACGCTGACCGATCCCCAGCTCACTCCCCGGGAAATCCTGCCCCGGCTGCTGGAGCACCAGGAGAGCCACCGCCAGGCGGAGCTGGACAGCCGCCAGTGCCTGTCCGGCCCCCACAAGGACGATCTGGAGGTGGACATCAACAGCGTCTCCGCCAAGACCTACGCCTCCCAGGGGCAGACCCGCACTGCCGCCCTCTCCCTCAAGCTTGCCTCCCGGGAGATCTTTTTCCAGGAGACGGGGGAGTGGCCGGTGCTGCTGCTGGATGATGTGCTCTCTGAACTGGATGAGCGCAGGCAGGCCTTTGTGCTGGGACGTATCACCGGCGGGCAGGTCTTTATCACCTGCTGCGAGGACGCCGGGCCGGCTGCCCTGGAGCGGGGGAGAACCTTCCGGGTGGAAAACGGCGCCATTGCCGCCAGATAGGGGGAGTAGCCATGCCTGTTCTCATTGCCCTTCTTACCCTGCTGCCCCTGGTTGTGGGCGGCGCGGCGGAGTATGCGGTCTGTCGGCTGCGGCCCGGCTGGCTGTGGCGGCTGATTCCACCCGCCGCAGGCGGGATACTGACCGCGCTGATCTGTCTGATCCGATGGCGGAACTGGACCTCCACAGAGGTCTCCCCTTTGACTCAAATTCTCATCTTTCCCGTGCTGCCATCCATTTTTCTCTTTCTTGGCATGCTGACGGGCTGGCGGATCTGGAAGCGCCTTTGGGCGCCCAGAGTGGTGGATGACAGATAGGGGGAAAGAGAAATGTATCTGCATCTGGGCCAGTCGGTGGTGGTTCCCACCGGCAGCATTATCGGTCTGTTTGACCTGGACAACACCACCTCCTCCCATCTGACCCGGAAATTTCTGGAGCGGGCGGAGCAGCAGGGGCGGGTGGTGAACGTCAGCGAGGATTTGCCCAAGTCCTTTGTTCTGTGCCGGCAGGGGGAGGAACCCCCCACGGTGTATCTCTGTCAGCTCTCCGCCGCCACCCTGCTGCGGCGGGCGGAGAACAACCTGTTTGAATAAGACAATCCTGAACCGGAGGTTTTTACATGTCTGAAGAACTGGAACGCAGCGCCACCCAGGTGGATCACGAGTACGGCGCATCTGAGATCCAGGTGCTGGAGGGGCTGGAGGCGGTGCGCAAGCGCCCCGGTATGTATATCGGTTCCACCTCGGAGAGCGGCCTGCACCATCTGGTGTACGAGATTGTGGACAACGCCATTGACGAGGCCCTGGCCGGTTACTGTGATGAGATCACAGTCAAGATCGGCGAAGGTGACGTGATCACCGTCATTGACAACGGCCGCGGCATCCCGGTGGACATCCAGCAGCAGACCGGCAAGCCCGCCCTGGAGGTGGTATTCACCATTCTCCACGCCGGCGGCAAGTTCGGCGGCGGGGGCTACAAGGTCTCCGGCGGCCTGCACGGCGTGGGCGGCAGCGTGGTGAACGCCCTGAGCGAATGGCTGGAGGTGCGGGTACACAAGGACGGGAAGATCTACGAGATGAAGTTCTCCCGGGGCAATGTGACCCAGCCCATGAAAGTGGTGGGGGACACCGACCGCCACGGCACCGAGGTGGTCTTCAAGCCCGACCCCGAGATGTTCGAGGTCACCGAGTACAACTACGATACCCTCCACACCCGCATGCGGGAGGAGGCCTTCCTCAACGCCGGGGTGCGCATTATCACGGTGGACGAGCGCCCGGGGAAGGAGCAGTCCGACGAGATGCACTACGCCGGCGGCATCCGGGAATTTGTCACCTTCATCAACCGCAACAAGACCACCGTCCACGACGATGTGATCTACATGGTGGGGAAGAAGGAGGACTCGGAGGCGGAGGTGGCCTTCCAGTACCACGACGGGTACAACGAGACCATCGTCTCCTTTGCCAACAACGTCCACACCCCGGAGGGCGGCATGCACGAGGAGGGCTTTAAGCGGGCCCTCACCAGTGTGCTCAACGCCTACGGCAAGAAGATGAAGATCCTCAAGGAGGAGGACAAGGTCTCCGGCGAGGACTGCCGGGAGGGCATTACCTGCATCATCTCGGTGAAGCTCACCGAGGCCCAGTTCGAGGGCCAGACCAAGGCCAAGCTGGGCAACAGCGAGATGCGCACCCTGGTGAACAACCTGGTGAGCGAGAAGCTGGCGGAGTACCTGGAGGAGAACCCGGCGGTAGGCAGGGCCATTCTGGACAAGGCCCTCATGGCCAACCGGGCCCGGGAGGCGGCCCGCAAGGCCCGGGAGTCCATCCGCCGCAAGACCGCCCTGGGGGGCGCAGCCATGCCGGACAAGCTGCGGGACTGCAACGAGGTCAACCCCGAGCTCACCGAGCTGTATATCGTGGAGGGCGACTCCGCAGGAGGCTCCGCCACCCAGGGGCGTGACTCCCGCTTCCAGGCCATCCTCCCCCTGTGGGGCAAGATGCTCAACGTGGAGAAGGCCCGGGCGGACAAGGTGTACGGCAACGACAAGCTCACCCCGGTCATCACCGCCCTTGGCGCGGGCATCGGCGAGGAGTTCGATCTGAGCAAGCTGCGCTACCACAAGGTGATCATCATGGCCGATGCCGACGTGGACGGCGCCCACATCCGCACCCTGCTGCTCACCTTCTTCTTCCGCTTCATGCGTCCCCTCATTGAGCAGGGATATGTGTACGCCGCCGTGCCCCCCCTCTACAAGCTCACCCGGGGCAAGACCACCCGGGTGGCCTTTGACGACGTGGAGCGGGAGCGGATTGCCGCCGAGCTGCGGGGGGACAACCCCAACGCCAAGGTGGACATCAACCGCTACAAGGGCCTGGGTGAGATGGATCCCCACGAGCTGTGGGAGACCACCATGGACCCGGAGAAGCGCACCCTCAAGCGCATTGAGCTGGACGACGCGGTAGCCGCCGACGCCACCTTTACCGTGCTCATGGGGGAGAAGGTGGAGCCCCGCAAGGAGTTTATCGAGCAAAACGCCAAGTACGCCGTCAATCTGGACTACTGACGCCCCTCTTGTCCCCCGGCCCGGCGGGCCGCGGGGATGTCAGGAGAGTAGGAGGATTTAACGATAATGTCTAAAAAACCCCAATACGACCCGGAGGAAATCCGGTTCCCCCAGCAGAAGATTGTCACTGCTCCCCTTATTCCCGAGATGGAGCAGTCCTATATTGAGTACGCCATGTCGGTCATCAAGAGCCGCGCCCTGCCTGACGTGCGGGACGGACTCAAGCCGGTGCACCGGCGGATTCTCTACGCCATGTACGAGGACAACCTCACCCACGACCGGCCCTTCAAGAAGTCGGCCACCTGCGTGGGCGACGTGCTGGGCCGCTACCATCCCCACGGGGATCAGAGCGTGTACGACGCCCTGGTGCGCCTGGCCCAGGACTTCTCCATGCGCTACCCTCTGGTGGACGGCCACGGAAACTTCGGCTCCATTGACGGCGATCCCCCTGCGGCCTACCGTTACACCGAGGCCCGGCTGGACAAGATCTCCCAGGAGATGCTGCGGGATCTGGAGAAGGAGACGGTGGACTGGGACCCCAACTTCGACGAGAGCCGCAAGGAGCCCCGGGTGCTGCCCAGCCGTTTCCCCAACCTGCTGGTCAACGGCTCGGCGGGCATCGCCGTGGGCATGGCCACCAATATCCCGCCCCACAACCTGCGGGAGGTCATTGACGCTGCCGTCTGTGTGCTGGACAACCCGGAGGCCGGGCTGGACGACCTGATGGAGCACGTGAAGGGCCCCGACTTCCCCACCCGGGGGATTATCATGGGCCGGGCGGGCATCCGGGCGGCCTACGCCACCGGCAAGGGCCACATCCGGGTGCGGGCCCGCACGGAGTTTGAGGAGTTTGGCCAGAACCGCACCCGCATTGTGGTCACCGAGATCCCCTACCAGGTCAACAAGCGCATGCTCATCAAGAACATGGCCGACCAGGTGGAGGACAAGCGGCTGGAGGGGATCTCCGACATCCGGGACGAGTCTGACCGCAACGGCATGCGGGTGGTCATTGAGCTCAAGAAGGACGCCAACCCCCAGGTGGTGCTCAACCGCCTGTTTGCCCAGACCCAGCTGCAGACCACCTTTGCCATCAACATGCTGGCCCTGGTGAACAACCAGTCCCAGCCCCGCATCCTCTCCCTGCGGCATATCCTGGACGAGTACCTGGCCTTCCAGGAGGAGGTCATCCTCCGGCGCACCAAGTTTGACCTGCGCAAGGCCCAGGAGCGGGCCCACCTGCTGGAGGGACTGCTCATCGCCCAGGACAACATTGACGAGGTCATCAAGATCATCCGGGAGAGCTACGACAACGCCAAAGAGAACCTGATGGCCCGCTTCTCCCTGGACGAGGTGCAGGCCCAGGCCATCTGCGACATGCGCCTTATCGCCCTGCAGGGCCTCAACCGGGAGAAGCTGGAGGCGGAGTACAAGGAGCTGGAGGAGCGCATTGCCTACTTCAACCGCCTGCTCTCCGACGAGGCGCTGCTCAAGCAGGTGCTCAAGGAGGAGCTGCTGGAGATCCGGGACAAGTACGGGGACGACCGGGTGACCGAGATCGCCTTTGCCGAGGACGATCTGGACATTGAGGATCTCATTGAGGAGGAGGAGAGCGTCTTTACCCTCACCGCCGCGGGCTACATCAAGCGCCTGCCCGCCTCTACCTACAAGTCCCAGCGCCGGGGGGGCAAGGGCATTACCGCCCAGTCCCTGAAGGAGGAGGACTATGTGGAGACCCTCTTCACCGCCTCCACCCACGACTTTATTCTCTTCTTTACCAACAAGGGCCGGGTGCACCGGAAGAAGGGCTACCAGATCCCCGAGGCGGGGCGCACCGCCAAGGGCACCTACATCGGCAACGTGCTGCCGGTGGAGCCGGGGGAGAAGGTCACCGCCATGATCCACCTGCGGGAGTTTCCTGAGGACCGCTACCTGGTGATGGTCACCCGCAGCGGTACGGTCAAGCGCATCCAGCTCTCCGCCATCAACACCGCCCGCAAGGCGGGCATCCGCTGCATCACCCTGGAGGAGGACGATGAGCTCATCTGCGTGCGGGAGACCGACGGGGATCAGGCCATTCTCATCGTCACCCGGGAGGGCATGTCCATCTGCTTTAAGGAGACCGACGTGCGGTGCATGGGCCGGGACGCCTACGGTGTGCGGGGCATCAACCTGCGCCAGGGGGACTATGTTATCGGCGCCGCCCGGGCCAAGCGGGAGCACCAGGTGCTCATGGTCACCGAGAACGGCTACGGCAAGCGCACCCAGATGGACGAGTATATCCGCGCCGACGGCCTGCAGAGGCGGGGCGGCTACGGTTTGAAGGGCTACCAGGTCACCGAGAAGACCGGCCTCATCGCCGGGGTGAAGGTGGTCAGCGACGAGGACGATATTCTGGTGATCAACGACGCGGGTGTTATTATCCGCATGTCTGCCGCCGATGTGAATGTGTACAGCCGCACCGCCCAGGGCGTAAAGATCATGAACCTGGACGAGGGCGTCAAGGTGATCTCCCTGGCCCGCACGGAGCGGGAGGAGGAGGAGAGCGCCGAGGAGACCGGGCAGGAAGATGGCAATTAAGACGGTCACCATTTACACCGACGGGGCCTGTTCGGGCAACCCCGGCCCGGGGGGCTGGGGCGCCATCCTCCGCTACGGCCGCTTTGAAAAGGAGCTCTCCGGCGGAGAGGCACAGACCACCAACAACCGCATGGAGCTCACCGGGGTGATCACCGCCCTGGAGGCCCTGAAGGAGCCCTGCGCGGTGGAGCTCTACTCCGACTCCAAATACGTCATTGACGCCCTTTCTAAGGGCTGGGCCAAGGGCTGGCGGGAGCGGGGCTGGGTGAAGGCGGACAAGAAGCCCGCCCTCAACAGCGACCTGTGGGCGCGCCTGCTGGAGCTGTGCGAGTACCACCGGGTAAGTCTGCACTGGGTGAAGGGCCACGCGGACAACCCCTACAACAACCGCTGCGACGAGCTGGCGGTGGCCCAGAGCCAGAAATACAAACTCTTGGGAAAATAGAGAATAAAAAGATGGAGCAGCGAACGCTGCTCCATCTTTTTTATCGTTATGGACAGATTTTGCCGGACTACTCCCCCTTGGGGGGCTGCTGGCCCTGGGGCTTGTCCCCCTTGGGCCTGGGGCGGTAGCGGCGGCGGTGGGTGCGCTTCTTCTCCCCGGAGGCCGCCTGCTGCTCCTCTTTCCCGGCGGGGGCGGGCTGCTCCTCCCGGTGCTGCTGGGGCTTGGGAGGCCGGTCGCCCCGGGGCTTCTGAGGTGCCTGCTGGGCACGCTCCTCCCCCTTTTTGGCGGGGGCGGCCTCCTCACCCTGGAGAGAGGGCTTTCCCCCCCGGCCCCGGCCCCGGCTGCGCCGGGACTTGCCGGGCTGTCCGGCGGACTGCTGCTGGCTCTGGTCAGCGGCCGGGCGGGACCCGCCGGTGACTCCCAGGCCGGAGAGGGCGGCCTCCAGGTGCCCGGACAGGGAGGCGGGTTCCTCCACAGGGGTAACCTTGCGCAGCTTTGCCAGCTCCTCCGGGGGTGGGGCCACGTATCCCTCCGGCCGCTTGCCCTTGCCGTTGCGCACCACGCAGATCTCGCAGTTGTGGAAGGTCTTTTGGGTGTCCGGCGCGTCCTCCAGGCGGACCTTCACCTGCTCCCGGAGCAGGTTGACCTGAGAGACGGTGCCCACTCCGTCGGGAGTCTCCACAAAGGACTCGTTTTTGGGCATGCGCTTTACCGCGTCTTCGTAGGCCTCCTGCTCGTACTTCAGGCAGCACATCAGCCGCCCGCAGGTGCCTGAGATCTTGGTGGGATTGAGGGAGAGATTCTGGGTCTTGGCCATCTTGATGGACACGGGGTGGAACTCGTCCAGGAAGGTGGCGCAGCAGAAGGGCTTGCCGCAGATGCCCAGCCCGCCCAGCATCTTGGCCTCATCCCGCACGCCGATCTGGCGCAGCTCAATGCGGGAGTGGAACACCCCGGCCAGATCCTTCACCAAGGCGCGGAAGTCCACCCGGCCCTCAGAGGTAAAGAAGAAGAGGATCTTGTTCCCTTCGAAGTTGTACTCCACCTCCACCAGCTTCATGTCCAGCCCGTGGTGTTCAATCTTCTCCTGACAGATCTGAAAGGCCCGCTTCTCCTTTTCCCGGTTTTTGGCCACCGTATCCAGATCCTTCTGGGTGGCAATGCGCACCATGGGGCGCAGGGGCTGTACCACCTGCTCGTCCTCCACCATGGTGTTGGCCTGGACGCACTCGCCGTACTCCAGGCCCCGGGAGGTCTCAATGATAACCCCTTCCCCCGGCCGCACCGCGGTGCCCCTGGGGTCAAAGTAGTACTGCTTGCCGCCGCTTTTAAAGCGTACGCCGATGATCTCTGTCATATGGCAACCTCCGCATGGTTGTGATTTCAGGAAAAAAGACCGGCGCACAGCCAGCCGGCCAGGTGTCCCGCCCCGATGTTGTAGCCGCAGGCGTCCCGCAGCCTCTCCAGGTGGGCAATATGTCCCAGCAGGGTATGCCGGGAACATGCCTTTGCCGCCCGCTCCGCCGCAGCCCGGCAGACGGGGTGGGTCTGGTGGGGAGCCGCGCCGGTACAGAGCAGCAGAGCGTCCCCAAGAAGATCAATCAGGGTGTCCAAAAGCAGGCATACCTGCTCACGCTCCCACTTTTCCAGGGAAACGCACCGCTCCAGCAGGGCGGCCTCCTCCCCGGCGGACAGGCAGTCCAACAGGGCGGCGGCGGTGTCCGCCACCGGGCTGTCCTCCTGCCCTCCCTCCAGCTGCTCCACCGCCAGGCCCAGTCGGCCCTGACAGGCCAGGGCGGCCGCCTGGAGCTGGGGCCCCGGAAGCTGGGGAAAGCGCCCGGCCAGATAAGTCATGGCCTCCTCCGCCGTGACGGGGGAGAGGGCCAGACTCTCGCACCGGGAGCGCACGGTGGGCAGCAGAGCGGCAGCGTTGTCGGTCAAAAAAAGAAAGGCGGCGTAGGCCGGCCCCTCCTCCAGCAGCTTGAGCATGGCGTTTTGGGCGCTCTGGTTCATGCTCTGGGCCTGCTGGATGATGTACACCTTGCGCCCTGCCTCGTTGGGGCGGATGTAGGCGTCGGCGCGCAGGGCGCGCACCTGAGCCACCGTGATCTCCCTGCCCTCAGGGGCCAGGGTAATAATGTCCGGGTGGATGCCCGCCATGGCCTTTCGGCAGCCGGGACAGCTCAGGCAGGGGGCCTGTTCCGGCGCCCCGGAGCACACCAGGGCGGCGGCCAGCAGGCCGGCCAGGGTGCGCTTGCCTGAGAGGGGCGGGCCGCTGATGATGTACGCATGGGAGAGGCCCCGCCGGGCGGTCTGACGCTCCAGCTGGCCTTTGAGAGAGGCGTTGCCCGCCAGCGCAGACAGGTTCATAGCCGGTCAGACCCGCTCAAAACGCTCAATATCCACCACAAAAATGGTGGCGCCGCCCACCACCACCTCCACAGGCATGCTGGGGTAGTACCCATAGCTCATCTCCGTAGTGGTGGGGATCATCTGCTTGCGGCTGTGGCAGTGCTCCCGAATAATGTCGATGACGCTCTGCACCTTCTCCTCATCCACACCGATGAGGATGGTCACATTTCCCGCCATGAGAAAGCCGCCGGTTGTGGCCAGCTTGGTGGAAGAAAACCCCTTTTTGGTGAGGGCCCGGGTGACGGTGTTGGCGTCGTCGTGGTTAATAATGGCAAGGACGAGTTTCATGATCCAATTCCTCCTATGCACAAGAGGGCCGTCCACTATGTACACACCTCACAGACAGACGACCTGTACATCTTCTAGCATATTATAACCGATTTGTTCAAAATATGCGATAGTTTTTTTCTCAATACGCTCTCCCGGAGCCACTACCGGAATGCCCGGGGGATAGGGGGCAATAGACTGAGCGGCAATCTGCCCCGCGGCCTGGGCCAGGGGGAGAGCCTGCCGGGGGGAGAAGAGGGCGCGGCGCAGGGTCATCTCCCCTGCAGGAGGGGGAGGAGGGGGGAGACAGGGAGCGGGTGTGCGCCGGGGGAGGAGGTTCAGGGCGCGGCGCAGGCCGGTAAAGTCTTCCCCGGCATCGGCGCAGGTGAGAATAAATACCACGTGGCCCCGGTCCGCCATTTCAGGCCATACCCCAGCGCTCTGGAGGGACGCCTGGGCCGCAAAGCCGTCCTCCGTCCGCAGCACAAAACGGGTGGGGTCCAGGGGGAGATCTCCGCCCAGACTGGGGTAGTCCCGCCGCAGCCCCGCCGTCTCCTCCGCCGCCCGGCGGTAGGCCGCGCCCCCCTCCCCCGCCAGAACGGCCCGGGCCCCGTCCAGGGCGGCCATAAGCACATAGGAGGGGCTGGAGCTACCCCACAGCCCAGCCGCCCAGCGCAAATCCTCCTGGGAGAAGGCCTCCCCCGCCAGAAGCAGGGCGGACTGGCCCAGGGCGGGCAGGGTCTTGTGGGCCGAGGTCACCACCACGTCGGCGGCGGCCAGCTCCCGGTTTCCCAGGAAAGGGAGATGAGCCCCGTGGGCGGCGTCCACCACCAGCCGGGCCCC
>CALWWS010000116.1 GCA_944385305.1 uncultured Oscillospiraceae bacterium
CACCACGGCGCCAATCTCGGTAATGGCGTCCCGGCGGTTGTCCAGGCCGGTGGTCTCGATGTCAAAGCAGACAATCTCCTGTGTAAGGTCCTGCTCCTTGTCACCGTGGACGGCCACCCGGTCGTCCACGTCGTTGATGTAGTAGGCCTCCACCCCGTAGAGCAGCTTGATGCTCTTGGCGGAGTGCCAGGCGTTGGGGAAAGAGTGGGCCACCCCGTGGTCGGTGATGGCGATGGCCCGGTGGCCCCACCGCTCCGCCCGCTTCACCACATTCTTGTCGCTGCCGATGGGAGAGTCCATTTTGGAACCCACGGCAGTGAGGGCGTCCATAGCGGACATGTTGGTATGTAAGTGGAGCTCCACCCGCTTGACCGGGGCGTCGTCTGTGCGCTGGACGCGCTCAGCCTCCTGAATGGCGTAGGGCTCCAGCACCATATCCCCGGTGAAGCGGTCGATGTTCAGCTTGCCCTGGATGCGCAGCCGCTGCCCCTTCTTCACCCCGTCCACAATGGCCTTGCCCTCGTCCCCCGGGAAGAACTTGGACACCCGCACCGAGCCGGTATAGTCGGTGACGTCAAAGCAGATCACCCAGGCGCCCCGCTTCTTCAGCTCCCGGTGGTCTACGGAGAACACGTCTCCCTCCACCACAACGGCGCCCATGTCCAGCTCCAGGGTCTGCATGGGCACCGGCTCTTTTTTGATAGGGTGCTGGCCGTAGAGCAGCTTCTGCTTTCCGCCCCCGGCGCTCTTCTTCTCCTTGGGCGCGGCCCGCTTGAGCTTGTCCAGCGCCGCCCGGCGGATAGCCTCGGTGCGGGCAAAGGGGTCCTCCTCCTCCCGGGCCGGGGCCTTTTTCTCCTTCGCCGCCTCCTCCGGGGCGGGCGGCGCGGCGGGCTGCTCTGCCTGCGGGGATGGGGCTGGCTCCTGCACAGGGGCGGCGGGCTCCTCCGCCGCCTGCTGCGCCGGGGCGCTCAGCGCCAGCTCTACTCGCTCCACCCGGTAGGCAAAGGCCAGCCTGTCCTCCAGGCGGGCTTTCAGGGCGTCGGCGGGCAGGCGGGGGCACTCCACCCGGGCTGAAATGCGGCGGGTGCCCTTGTCGATTACCGCCCCGGTCACCAGCCACCCCTCCACCAGGGGCAGCAGGTCGGCCTCCGGCCGCCAGGCGGAAAAAAGCTTAAGAAAGGGAATCTTTTTTGCTTCCGGCATAGGTACAATCTTCTCCTACAATTCCTCGATCATGGCAAAGAGTTGGTCTACCAGCTCCTCCTGGGGCACCTTTTTCACAATCTGGCCGCGGCGGAAAAGCAGGCCCTCCCCGTCTCCCCCGGCGATACCCACGTCGGCGGCGGCTGCCTCACCCGGGCCGTTCACCGCGCACCCCATCACCGCCACGGTGATGGGCTTGTGCACCGCCGCCAGCCGCTCCTCCACCTGCTGGGCCAGAGAAATGAGGTCAATGCGGGTACGCCCGCAGGTAGGACAGGAGATCAGGTTGGGCCTGTCCCCCGCCATGCCCAGGGCGGCCAGAATGTCCTTTGCCGCCCGGATCTCCTCCACCGGGTCGGCCGCCAGGGAAACCCGCAGGGTGTCCCCAATTCCCTGGGCCAGCAGTCCGCCGATGCCGATGGCGGACTTGAGGGTGCCCATGCGCAGAGTGCCGGTCTCGGTCACCCCAAGATGTAAAGGATAATTACTTTGCTCACTCATCAGCTTGTAGGCCGCCATGGTAGTCTGCACGCTGGAGGATTTCAGAGAGACACAGATGTCGGTAAAGTCGAATTTCTCCAGCAGGGCGATATGTCCGAAGGCGGAGTCTACCAGGGCCTGGGGGGTCACCCCGCCGTACCTGGCCAGAATGGGCTTTTCCAGAGAGCCGCCGTTGACCCCGATTCGGATGGGAATTCCACGCGCCCGGCAGGCCAGGGCCACCGCCCGCACCTTCTCCTCCCCGCCGATATTCCCCGGGTTGATGCGCACCTTGTCGCATCCGGCGGCCACACACTCCAGGGCCAGGCGGTAGTCAAAGTGGATGTCCACCACCAGGGGGATGCGGATCTGTTCCTTGATCGCTCCCACCGCCCGGGCGGCCTGCATATCGGGCACGGCTATCCGTACAATCTGGCAGCCCGCCTCCTCCAGGCGGCGGATCTGCGCCACAGTGGCGGCCACATCGGCGGTGGGGGTGTTGGTCATGGACTGAATGCTCACCGGGGCGCCGCCGCCGACAGCAACACTCCCTGCCATAATCTGCTTGGTCATATCCCCCACCTCTTAAAACTGTTTGAATACATCGCTCACCGCCACCACCACCATCAGGGCGATGAGGCAGAAAAAGCCGGCCATGTTGATATAGCTGAGATACTTCAGGGCAATCCGCCTGCGGGTAAACAGGTGGTAGATTCCCCCCACAATGAGAAAGAGGATCTGTCCTCCGTCCAGGGCGGGAATGGGCAGAAGGTTCATCACCGCCAGGTTGATGGCGATGAAGGCCACAAAGTTCAGGATGTTGAGCAGCGCTCCAGCAAATCCCGCCGCCTGGGCGCCCGCCTGGCCCGCCTGGCCCATCATACTCACAATGCCGATGGGGCCCGACATCTCCTGGAGCCCCACCGCGCCGGTAATCAGATCGCCCAGCCCCATCCACACCGTGCGCAGGTAGTTGATGGACTGGTAGAGGGTGCTGCGCAGCACATTGGCCGGGGTCATCTCCTGGTAGACCCCAATGTAAATGCCCCGCTTGTATACGGTATTGCCGCTCTCATTGGTGAGGGCGCACAGAGGCATAGACACCTTGCCCAGGTCCACTCGCTCCCCGTCCCGCAGCACCTCCAGTTCCACCGTGTCCCCCGCCCGCTCCAGGTACATACTGGCGTCGCTGCTGAAGTAGATGCGGTGGCCGTCTATCCGATAGATCTGATCGCCCACCAGAAGCCCGGTCTGCTCCAGGTTCTGGGCTCCGTCCATATAGCCGGTGACCACCGGCAGAGCCAGGTTCATGTGGGGCACAAGAATCAGGAGAATAAGCACCCCCGCCACAAAGTTGAATAAGGCTCCCGCCACCAGGATAATAAACTTTTTCCACCCCGGCTTGCTGTGGAAGGAGCCCTGGTCGTCCGACTCCTCGGACTCCCCCTCCATGGCACAGAAGCCGCCGATGGGAAAGGCACGCAGGGAGTAGAGTGTCTCCCCCCTCTCCCGGGAGATGAGGGCAGGGCCCATTCCTATGGCAAACTCATTGACCCGCACACCCAGGGCCTTGGCCGCCAGAAAGTGGCCCAGCTCATGGACTGCGATGAGAAAGCCGAACATCAGCACGGCGATGATGATATAAATCAGCATGACACGCTCCTTACCGTCTTATCCGCCCAGCGCCGCCTCACGGGCCGCCTTATCGGCGGCCAGAATTTCCTCCAGATTTGGATCCTGCACCACCGGCACCTGCCCCATGGCCCGCTCCACCCGCTGGGCGATGGCGCCGAAGGAGATTTTATCCGCCAGAAAGAGGCCCACCGCCGCCTCGTTGGCGCCATTGAGCACCGCGGTGGCCGTCCCGCCGGTGCGCGCCGCCTCCAGAGCCAGCCCCAGGCAGGTAAATGCCTCATAGGCCGGGGCGTGGAAAGTCAGGGGCGGGCAGGAGAGCAGATCCAACGGGCTCGCCACCGCCTGGGTGCGCTCCGGCCAGGTGAGAGCGTACTGGATGGGCAGACGCATATCGGGCGCCCCCAGCTGGGCCAGTACCGCATGATCACAGTATTCCACCAGGGAGTGAATGATACTCTCCCGGTGGATAACAATGGAAATTTTCTCTGGGGGCATACGGTAAAGCCGCATGGCCTCGATAAACTCCAGCCCCTTATTCATCAGGGTGGCCGAGTCGATGGTGATCTTGGCCCCCATGCTCCAGTTGGGATGGCGCAGCGCCTGTTCCTTAGTGGCAAGGAAAATCGCTTGCTTGTTCATGCCCCAGAAGGGCCCGCCCGATGCAGTGAGGATGAGGCGGCGCACCTGACCCCTGTCCCGGTTGCCCTGGAGGCACTGGAAGAGGGCGGAGTGCTCAGAATCCACGGGGACAATCTCCGCCCCCCAGCGCTCCGCCTCGTCCATCACCAGCTCCCCGGCACACACCAGGGTCTCCTTGTTGGCCAGGGCAATCCGCTTGCCCGCCCGGATAGCGGCCAGGGTGGGACGCAGGCCAATCATCCCTACCACGGCGGTGATCACCGTGTCCGTCCCCTCCAGACAGGCGGCCTCCAAAAGGCCCTCCAGGGCGGAGGCCACCCGGACAGAGGTGTCTGCCAAACGCACCCGAAGATCGGCAGCGGCGGCAGGGTTCATAAGCACCGCCAGCTCCGGCCGGAAGGCCCGGCACTGCTCCTCCAGCCGCCTGCTGTCCCGGTTTGCCGTCAGGGCGGCCGCTTTCATGCCACAGGCGGCAATCACCTCCAGTGACTGCCGCCCGATGGAACCGGTGGAACCCAGGAGAGAAATACAACGACTCACTTTATTACCCTCCAACCGCCGGCAGGAAGTGGATAAACAGCTCAATCAGCGGCGCACAGAAGAGCACGCTGTCAAACCGATCCAGCACACCGCCGTGCCCCGGAAAAATATTGCCAAAATCCTTGATGCCGTATTCTCGCTTGATATAGGAGAAGGACAGATCGCCCAGCTGGGAGACCACGCTGCCCACCCCGCCGTATACAGCCAAAAGGGGATAGTTGACTGTGATATCAAAGGCGGCGTGAAGCAGCACCCCATAGAGCATGGTACACACCACCGCGCCCACAAGGCCGCCCACCGCCCCTTCCACCGTCTTTTTGGGGGAGAGCTCGGGGGCCAGCTTGTGTTTGCCAAAGGCCATGCCGGCAAACAGAGCGAAGGCATCGCTGATAAAGGCCACAATGAAGGGCAGCACAATCAGCGGCTCCCACAGCTGCATATGCCGGATACGCAGGAAGGAGGAGAGAAAAAAGGGGATGAGCATGGAAAGGAAGAACGCCCCGCCCATCTTCTCCAGAGTCACCTGCTTATGGCTGGCAATGGCCTCGGCAAAGAGAAGCACCGCATAGATAAATAGCCCGCACAGCGCAGGCAGGGGCCGCCCGTCATAATAGACCCAAAAGGGGATCACCCCGGCCAGCAGAATGGAGTAACCCGAAATGCGGGGGTGCTTTAAAAAGCTGGTGGACCACAGCGCCTCATGCACCGCGATCATGGAGAGCACCGCCACAATAATGGGCAGAATCACCGGCCAAACCGGAGAGATAACATAAAACGCAATGAGGAGCAGCGGAATAAAGATCACCGCCACCAGGATTCTCTTCCCCACTCAGATCCCTCCAAACCGGCGGGAGCGGCTCTGGTAGGCCGCCAGCGCGCGGTGCAGTTCGTCTTTTCCAAAGTCGGGCCACAGCACATCAGTATAGTAGAACTCGGCATAGGCGGACTGCCACAGCAGAAAGTTGGAGATGCGCACCTCTCCGCTGGGCCGGATTACCAAATCCGGGTCGGGGATACCCGCGGAATAGAGATAGCCGGAGAAGTCCGCCTCGCTCAGAGCCTCAGGGCTGCATTTGCCCTGAGCGCAGTCCCGGGCAAAGGCCCGGGCAGCCCGCACAATCTCGTCCCGTCCCCCGTAGTTAAGGCACACATTGACCTGCATGCCGTCATACCGGGTGGAGATTTTGTCTGTGCGGGCGCACAGATCCCGCAGCTCCTGGGGCAACGGGGAGAGATCCCCGAAAAAGTGCAGCCGGATTTGATCCCGCTCCATCTTCTCAATGGACTCGAGGAGGTACTTCTTCAGCAGCCCCATGATGGCGGATACCTCCTCCAAAGGGCGCTTCCAGTTCTCTGTGGAAAAGGCATATACCGTCAGATAGTCCAGTCCGATGTCCTTACAGTAAGTTGCTACACTGCGGAAGGTCTCCGCGCCGGCGGCATGGCCTGCGGTGCGGGGCAGCCCCCGGCGCTTGGCCCACCGGCCGTTTCCATCCATGATGATGGCCACATGCCGGGGCAGCCTGGTAAAGTCCACCAAGGACGCTGTGTCCTCCTTTGGTTTCATGAATGCCATATTCTAACCTACCCCGTCCCATAACATACCGGTGCGGGGCATCCAGATGCCCCGCACCGCAGAGATTCCGCTTTTTCTCAGACCGCCATCAGCTCCGCCTCTTTCTTGGCGGTGAGCTCGTCAATCTGCTTGCAGCGCTTTTCCGTCATATCCTGGAGGTCCTTCTCGTACTCCTTGCGGTCGTCCTCGGTAATTTCCGCCTTCTTCTCCATGGCCTTGAATTTCTCCATGGCGTCCCGGCGGATGTTGCGGATGGCCACCTTGCCGGCCTCGCCATACTTGCGCACCTGCTTGGTCAGCTCCTTGCGGCGCTCCTCAGTGAGCTGGGGAAAGGCAAGGCGGATCACTCTGCCGTCGTTCTGGGGGTTGATGCCCAGATCGGAGCTCTGGATAGCCTTCTCAATGGCCTTGAGCAGAGTGCCGTCCCAGGGCTGGATCATCAGACTTCTGGGGTCGGGAGAGGAGATGGCAGCCACCTGGTTGATGGGGGTGGCTGTGCCGTAGTAGTCCACCGTAATCTTGTCAAGAACGGCGGCGTTTGCACGGCCGGCACGCACGCTGGCAAAGTCGCTCATTACCACGTCAATGGTCTTTTGCATCTTCTCGTCAAACGCTTTATTGACTTCCTTCATCTCACGGTTCCTCCTTGACGATCGTTCCGATTTTCTCCCCCATCACCACCCGCAGGATGTTCTCCGGGTCCTTGAGCGCAAAGAGGATGACAGGGATTTTATTGTCCATGGACAGCGAGGTGGCAGTGGAGTCCATCACCTGCAGGTGCTTGGCCAGCACATCATCATAGGTGATGCTGTCATACTTCACCGCGCTGGGATCCTTACGGGGGTCGGCGCTGTACACACCGTCAATGTTCTTGGCCAGCAGGATGGCGTCGGCGTCAATCTCCGCGGCCCGGAGTACAGCGGCGGTGTCGGTGGAAAAGAAGGGGTTGCCGGTACCGCAGCCGAAGATGACCACTCTCCCCTTCTCCAGATGGCGGATGGCTCGGGAGCGGATATAGGGCTCTGCGATGGAGCGCATCTCAATGGCAGTCTGCACCCGCACCTCCACACCCAGCTGCTCCAGTACGTCGGCCAGGGCCAGACAGTTGAGGGTGGTTGCCAGCATCCCCATGTGGTCGGCCCGGGTGCGCTCCATACGGCCGCCGCCGTCCTTCACACCTCGCCAGAAATTCCCGCCGCCCACGACAATGCCCACCTGCACGCCCAGGGAAATGCACTTTTTAATCACATGGCAAACCTGCCCGATTACGTCAAAATCCAGCCCGCGGGTGGCCTCTCCGGCCAGCGCCTCGCCGCTCACCTTTAAAAGTACCCGCTTATACTGCGGCTGCTCCATAATTCCAACCCCTTTAAACGGTAGTTTTATCTCTCCTATTTTAATATAAATTTCCCTGTATTGCAATCACTACTGTAAGAATAATTTATAACCGCCTGCCCCTGCATACAGCCGTATTTTGTAACATTGAGCAAAAAAGCGGCCGCCTCCCGGTTGGGAGGCGGCCGTTACTCTTTTTTGACCGAGGGGGATCGGTCAATGCAGACTGGTAAGCAAATAGAAAATGGAGTTCTCTTACAGGGTCAGGCCCAGCTTGGCGGCATTCTTGTAGTAAACCTTCTCCTTCTCCTCCTCCGTCATGGGGCAGGACTCCAGGTAGGCAATGCACTCCTCCATGTGCTCGAAGGGGTAGTCGGTGCCCAGCATAATACTGTCGATGCCGATGGCGGAGCGGGTGCACTCGAAGGCGGGGATGGAGGTGTTGCCGGAGGTGGTGACAAAGATGTTGGTGCCCCAGTAGTCGCCAATCTTCTTCTTGTTCTTCTGCTTGGGGTTGGGCAGCCAGCTGAAGCGGTTCTCCATGCGCTCCATCAGGAAGGGCAGGGCCTCGCCGAAGTGGCCCAGCACCACCTTCAGATCGGGGATCTCGTCAAAGATGCCGGAGAGGATCATGCGGATAATGCTGGCCATGGTGTCGATGGTGAAGCCCAGGCCGGGAGCAGCCATGGCGTAGCCGTACTGGTTGAACTTGGGCTGGTGGGACACAGTGGGGTGCAGGTAGGCAAAGATGCCCAGCTCAGCAACCTTGCGCCACACGGGGCGGAACTGCTCGTTGTCGGGATCAATGTTGGGGCCGTAGTTGGAGTGGGTCTGCCACATCACGAAGCCGTAGTCCTTCACGCAGTGCTCCAGCTCCTTGACAGCGGCCTCCACATCCAGGATGGGCAGGATGGCGGAGCCCAGGAACCGGCCGGGGAACTGCTGGGTCACCTTGTACAGGGCCTCGTTGGCCTTCTGGCAGGCGGGAATGCTCTCGGCGGGGGGCAGATAGTCGATGCCAGGAGCCAGGGAGATGACGGACTTCTCAATGCCCAGCTCGTCCATGGTCTTCAGGCGCTTCTCGGCAAAGTCCAGCAGCTCAAAGTAGAACTTGTCCTGGCACATGGAAACGCCCTCCACCCAGTGGATGGTGTTGGTGTCCTTCACCCAGTAGGGGTAATCGCCCTCCTTGCGGGCCTGCAGGGCCTCTACAGAGCTGATGTCGTAAAAGTGATTCTCCAGGTCAATCTTCTTAATCACGATGTACTTCCTCCTTTTTGGCTGTAAATATACTCTGTCTTGTCTGACTGTATCAGTTTTTCTTGCCGCCGCGGAAGGCCACGCCCAGAACGATGTAAATCACCGCCACAAGCAGCATGCACGCCATCCAGATGGTTTCGTTGGCATTATACATCAGTTGTTCCATGACGCAACCTCCTTACTTTTTTCCGGCCTGGCCGTGGGAGGCCAGGTACTCGTCGATATCAATGCTGGGATCCACATCATCGTAACGCCACTTTTCACCGTAGTCACGGATAAAGGCGCTGCCCAGCAGCTCACCGCCGATGGTGAGAACGGCGATTACTGCAATACCTTGCAGCATCAAACTTGCAAACCACGACATAACCTTTCCTCCTTTTAAATTATTTGCTCACAAGGCCTTCCAGCTCACAGACCTTGCGCAGGCCCTTCATGTAGGCGATTTTGCCGGGGAGGGCGGCGTTGGCAATCAGGCCAACCACAACGGACACGCCGATGGAAATGTATGCCACGCCCACACCCTTCAGGCCGAGCATCGCCGGCAACGGGGTAAAGGTCCACACCAGAGTGGCAATCCACGCAAGGGCAAAGGTGATACCCGCAGCCTTGGCGCTGCGCTTCCAGAACATACCGAAGATGCAGTTGAAGAAGATGGGGGCAACCCAGGCAAAGGACCAGTTCACGCCGTTGATGATGTTAGGCAGGAAGGAAGCCATGATGATGGAGATCACGCTGACGATGAGGATGATCACCTGCGTCACGCGGGTACGCTGCTTGGGGGTAGCGTTGGGGTACTTGGCAATCCAGATGTTGTTGGTAAACAGAGCGCCGCAGCCCAGAGAGGTCACCGCGAAGGTGGAGAGAATGGCGCCCAGGAAGGCGGCCAGAAGCAGGGCGGTCACCCAGCCGGGGAGGTACTCAACCATGAGCATAGCGCCGGCGTTCTTGGCGTTGACGGTGGACAGCTCCATCTGGCCGGTTTCCACCATGTACTTGCCAACCATGCCGATGGCCATGGTCAGCAGGCCAAACACGCCGTTGATGGGACCGGAGAGCCACAGGGCCTTCTTAATGTGGCGCTCGTCCTTGGCGGCCATGGCGGGCTGCAGACCCATCTGGCTGATGCCCTGGGCAAAGGTGAGGGCCAGGATATTGTTGATGGCAAAGGCGAAGAAGGTGGAGGGGGTGCCCCAGAAGCTCAGAGCCTGGGCCTGGCCGCTGGAGACAAAGTACTCGGTAAAGCTGTCCCAGCCGCCGGGTACGATGCCGCCCAGGCAGAGAGCCGCAGCAATCAGAGCGATGTACATAACGACGGAGTTAATGACGTTGACGGCGCCCATCTCTTTCATGCCGGCCACGATGACATAGGCAATGCCGATGATGCCGCCCACGATGGCGCCCTGGGTAATGCTCAGGGTGCCGCGGGTCAGGGCGTTGAAGATAATGCCCAGGCCCTGGGTCTCCAGGCTGAGGGTGATGAAGGTCTGCATGGCCAGAACGCCGCAGCAGACAACGCGGATCTTATCGCCGAAGAGCTTGTACAGCAGCTCAGGCATGGAGGCCACCTTCATGCGGCGGGCCCAGCGGCCGGTGCCCAGGCTGATGGCCACCAGGGGGAACACGGTGGCGATGGAGAACCAGGCCACCAGGGTGCCCACGTTCCACGCTTGCTCCATGATGCCGAAGATTTTGACGGTGCCCAGCACGCCCAGAGCCAGGGAACAGCCCAGCACGGGCCAGGACATCGTGCGGCCTGCGGTGAGGAAGTCGTCATTGTCCGCCGGATGCTCAGCGGCAGCCTTGCGCGCCTTTCTCTCCTTCAGAGTCAGGTAGAGGGCTACGCCGCCGATGGAGACGACCTCGTACAGCAGAACCACGATCAGGATTAGAGTACTGCTCATGCGAATTTTACCTCCTTGCTTTTCTCTCTCTGTCTTGTGAACTTCACACTCGACGGGTCTATTATATCTCCTTCTTTGTATACTTCCGCCAATTGCAATACATTTCAGTGCATATTTTTTATCATTTAAATGCAAAGCTCTTTGCTTTTAATTGCAAAGTATTTTGCATTTAATTAATAATAAAAGGCTGCGCCCCCTGGCGCAGCCAATTCCAGAATCTATCCTATTTGTAGGCCTCCTGCTGGAGGGCTTTCAAATCCGTCACAATCAATCCGCCGTAGGTTGTCTTTACGATGTTCTCCTGCTTGAGCTCACTGAGAATCTTGGTAATGGTCACCCGGGTGGTCTTGGTAATCCGGGCCAGATCTCCCTGGGAAAGGCCTATCACCGGGTACTCCCCCCGCCGGGTGTGCTTGAGCCGGTACTCGGCCAGCAGACAGAGAATCTGCTTAACCCGCTTGGTGGTGCCCACGGTGTTCATGCTCAGCTGGCGGATATGACCGCCGGAGATCCGGCCGAACTCCGCCAGAAATTCCAGTGCCAGGGTGCTGTCCTGCCGGAGATACTCCAGTACCTCCTCCACGCTGATCACACTCAACGTACACTCCTCCAGGGCCAGGAAGGTACCCACCATGGCGTTTTTCCCAAACATAGGCTGGAGGGGAAAGACGCAGTAGTCGCCCAGGATTTCAATCAGGCGCTGTTCCCCATCCTTGTCAATGTAGGTGTATTCCACCAATCCATTTTCAATGTAGTACAGATTCCGCGCCCGCTCCCCCTGCTCAACAACAGCCGAGCGGGCGGGCACCGTGATATGCCGCTTGGAGCGAAAAATCTCACGCCAGCGCTTGAGCATATCCGGATTTGCGTTAAGGCGGAAATCCGGAAATTCCGCAATATAATTTTCCCCCATGCTGAAGTCTCCCCTCTGTCCCCTCGTGCTTCAACGCTCCTTTGAACACATGTAAACTCTTAGACAGTTTATCACAAAAGCCACCCTCGCGCAAGTCGCCTTCTGGTGCATTTCGTCATTTCCCCCAGCAAAGCTCTATGATTTATTTACATTTTTCAGGGAAAACAAATTATTTTTTGGACACAGCTATGCCATTTGTACCAAAAGAGCAGGTCATGAAATAAATCATGACCTGCTCCAGATAGGTCATTTCTTCTTTGCCACGCCTTGACCGGGTTCCGATAAGTCTCATTTTAGAAATACCTGGAGGCAAACCGGAAATGGACCACCCCGCCGTCCCCTCCCCTCCTCTTCATAAACCACGCCGTTGTCGCCCACTTCAAAAAGCTGAGGCCCGGGGCAATGCCCCGGGCCCTATCTTCATCTGAAATTGCTTTACTTGGCCAGCTGCTTGGCGATCTCCTCGGCGAAGTTCTCCTGCTTCTTCTCGATGCCCTCGCCCTTCTCAAAGCGCACGGCGTCCTTCAGCTTGATCTCGCCGCCCAGCTTCTTGGCCACAGAGGCCACATACTGCTCCACGCTCATGGAGTTGTCCTTCACAAACTCCTGCTGGAGCAGGCAGTTCTCCTTATAGAACTTGCCCAGCTTGCCGGCCACGATGCCCTCCTTCACCTTGTCGGGCTTGTTGGCCATCTTGGGATCGTTCTCCATCTGCACCAGGAGGATCTTCTTCTCCTCGTCCAGAGTGGCCTGATCCACCTGGCTCTTGTCCAGGAAACGGGGGTTGAGGGCGGCAATCTGCATAGCCAGATCCTTACCCACCTCGTTGACCTGCTCGGCAGACAGGCCGGTCTCCAGGTTCACCAGCACACCGATCTTACCGCCGGCGTGGATATAGGGCACGCTGATGCCGTCGCGGTAGCTGGCAAAGCGGCGCACCTTGATGTTCTCGCCGATGACCAGCACCATCTCCTGCTGCTCCTCCAGCACGGTGCGGCCGTTGCCGTAGGAGGCTGCCATCAGAGCGTCCAGGTCGGCAGGGTTCTCCTTGGCCACAACGGCGGCCACACCCTTGACAAAGTCCACAAACTTCTCGTTCTTGCCCACGAAGTCGGTCTCGGCGTTGACCTCGACCACCACGCCCACACCGTCAATGACGGCGGCATAGGCCATGCCCTCGGCGGCGATGCGGCCGGCCTTCTTCTGGGAGGCGGCCAGGCCCTTCTCCCGGAGGATCTCCACAGCCTTGTCCATGTTGCCCTCGGCCTCAGTGAGGGCCTTCTTGCAGTCCATCATGCCCACGCCGGTCATCTCGCGCAGAGCCTGTACGTCCTTAGCAGTGATTGCCATAATCACATTCCTCCAAATTCAAACTCATTGGGTACTCACTCAAAAAGAAAGAGCGCCCGCCCGCGCGGGCGGGCGCTCCTCATAAAATCCTCGGAAAGAAAGCCTTACTCAGCAGCGGGCTCTCCGGCCTGCTCAGCCTGCTCGGCAGCATCCTGGCCCTGCTTGCCCTCCTGGATGGCGTTGGCCATGACGGAGGAGATGAGCTTGATGGCGCGGATGGCGTCGTCGTTGCCGGGGATGACATAATCAATCTCGTCGGGGTCGCAGTTGGTATCCACGATGGCCACAATGGGAATGTTCAGCTTGCGGGCCTCGTTGATGGCGTTGCGCTCCTTGCGGGGGTCAACCACAAACAGGGCGCCGGGGAGCTTGCGCATCTCAGTGACGCCGCCCAGGTACTTCTCCAGCTTGGCAATCTCGCCCAGGTGCTTCATAACTTCCTTCTTGGGCAGCATGTCGAAGGTGCCGTCCTCCTGCATCTTCTTGAGCTGGTTCAGGCGCTCCACGCGGCCGCGCATGGTCTTGAAGTTGGTGAGCATGCCGCCCAGCCAGCGGGCGTTCACAAAGTACATGCCAACGCGCTCGGCCTCTTCCTTAATGGCCTCCTGGGCCTGCTTCTTGGTGCCCACAAACAGCAGGGTCTGACCGGACTCGCCCAGGGAGCGGACAAAGCTGTAGGCCTCCTCCAGCTTCTTGACGGTCTTCTGCAGGTCAATGATATAGATGCCGTTGCGCTCGGTATAGATATAGGTGGCCATCTTGGGGTTCCAGCGGCGGGTCTGGTGGCCGAAGTGGACGCCCGCCTCGAGAAGCTGCTTCATAGATACGACTGCCATGGGATAATTCCTCCTTTATTTGTTGATTCCTCCACCCGGTTCATCCAGGGCCGGCCAACCTCCTTACGGAAGCACCTGGCCCCCCGTCCGCGGGTGTGCGTAATCACATGCTCGGGCATTTTATCACATTATTCCACGGATTGCAAGAGGTTTTTCTCCTACAGCTCCGATTTATAGCGGGCCGCTCCGTCCAGCAGCTCGGCGGCACTCTCCAGGGCTGCGCCGGTCACCACCTCTCCGGCGGACAGCCTGGCCAGTTCTGCCTTGCGTCCCTCCCGGTCGAGCAGCTCTACCTCTGTAAAGGTTCTTCCCTTTCGCTCCCCCTTGTGCACGGTAAAATGGACGTCCGCCATGGCAGCCAGCTGGGGCAGATGAGTGACGCAGAGCACCTGCTTGCCCCGGGCCACCTGGGCCAGCTTGCGGGCCACCTTCTGGGCCGCCCGGCCGGACACGCCGGTGTCCACCTCGTCAAACACCAGGGTACCCACCTGCTCGTTCTCAGCCAGCACATTCTTCAGCGCCAGCATGATGCGGGCCAGCTCACCCCCCGAGGCGATCTTCTGGATGGGCTTGAGGGCCTCCCCCACGTTGGCCGACATAAGGAACTGCACCTGATCCATCCCCGTGGCGTCCATGCCGTCCTCCCCGGGCTTGGGGGAAAACTCCACCTGAAAGCGCACCTTGGGCATATCCAGCTGGGCAAGCTCCTCCTCAATCCGCTTTTGCAGGCGCTCCGCCGCCTGGCGGCGGGCCTGGGACAGCGCCTGCCCGTGGCGGACGGCCTGCTCCAGAAGCCGGGCCCGCTCCTGCTCCAGCCGGGCCAGGGTGTCGCTGGAGAACTGGATCTCCTCCAGCTCCCTCCTGCAGCGCTCCAGGTAGTCCAGCATCTCCTCCACCGTGGAGCCGTACTTCTTCTTCAGGCGGTAGAGCACGTCCAGCCGCCCCTCGATTTCGTCCAGCTCCCCCGGCTCAAACTCAAAGCTCTCCTGGAGATCCCGCACCTGCCCGGCCAGATCGTCGGCGGTGCAGCGCAGCTCGGTGAGCTGCTCCAGCAGCCGGGACGCCTCGCCGCTGAACCGGGCGGCGCCGGTGAGGCAGTCCTCCGCCCGGGCAAGCAAGCCGGCCGCCCCATCCTGATCCTCGTCTCCCGACAAAGCGGCGTGGGCGCCTGCCACCGCCTCCATGAGCCTGCCCGCGTTGTGCAGCAGGCTGCGCCGCTCTTTGAGCTGCTCCTCCTCCCCCGGCTGGAGCTGGGCCCGCTCCAGCTCGGCAATCTGGAACTCCAGGCTGTCCATCCGCCTGGCCTTCTCCGACTCGTCCATGGCCAGCTTGTCCATCTCCCGCCGCAGGGCGGACAGGGCCTCAAAGCTGCCCCGGAACTGCTCCAGCAGGGGTCCCGTCTCCCCGAAGCCGTCCAGGTAGTCCAGGTGGCAGCTCTCGTCCAGCAGCTGCTGCCCGTCGTGCTGGCCGTGGATGTTTAAAAGCTGCCGGCCCAGGGCTCGCAGCTGGGAGACGGTAATGGGCCGCCCGTTGAGGCGGCAGATGTTTTTTCCGTCGGGCTGGAGCTCCCGCTCCACCAGCAGGTTTCCCTCCTCGTCCGGCCCGCCGCCGTTCTCCCGGAACCAGTCCAGCTGGGGCAGGTGGGTAAACACCGCGCTGACCTGGGCGGACTTGGCCCCGGTGCGGATGAGATCCCGGCTGGTGCGCCCGCCGGTGACCGCGCCGATGGCGTCCACCACGATGGACTTGCCCGCCCCGGTTTCGCCGGTGAGGGCGTTAAAACCCTGGTGAAACTGGATATCCGCCCGCTCAATCACCGCGATATTCTCAATATGCAGCAGCGAGAGCATCCCTCTCCCCCCTTCCGCCTAGCGCAGCATCTTGTGGATCTCGTTGCAGAACTCCTGGGCGGAGTCGTTGGTGCGCATAATCAGAATGGCGGTGTCATCCCCCGCCAGACTGCCCACCAGATCGGCGATCTCCATCCCGTCAATAGCGGCGCAGGCGGCGGAGGCCAGGCCGGGCATAGTCTTGAGCACCACAATGTTCTGGGCCACATCGAAGGAGGTAACCCCCTCCTTGAAGATAGTGCGCAGCCGCCCGGCAAAGTTCAGGGAGGCCTTGCGCTCTGAGACAGCATACCGGTAGCTGCCGTACCCGGTGAGCTCCTTAACCAGGTGAAGCTGCTTGATGTCCCTGGAAATGGTGGCCTGGGTAGACTGTACGCCCCGGGCGCGCAGTTCGGCCAGGATCTGATCCTGGGTCTCGATATCCTGTTCCTGGATAATGCGCAGAATCTCCTGCTGCCGCTTTGCCTTCATGGATTGTGCCTCCCCAGCTTCTGGCTCAAAATTTCGTAGAATGTACGCCCCGTGAGATGTACCAGGTTGGTCTTGTCATGGGACACCCGCAGCTCCACCGCGTCGCCGCCGATGAGCTTAAAGGCCTTGCCCCCGTCTACCGACAGATAGGCGGTCTTGCGGGCCATCTTTCCCATCTTGACGGACACCAGCCGCTCCCTGCCCAGTACGAAGGAGCGGGCGGACAGGGCGTGGGGGCAGATAGGGGTGACGATAATGTTCTCCGCCGTAGGCTCTACAATGGGGCCGCCTGCGGACATGGAGTAGGCGGTGGAGCCGGTGGGCGTGCTGACCACCACTCCGTCGGAGGAGAAGCTGGTGATAAGCACGTTGTCCCCGTACACCTCCAGATCCACCACCCGGGCAATGGCCCCCTTGGCCACCACCGCGTCGTTGAGGGCCAGGTCAGTATAAACCACTTTTCCTTCCCGGCGCACCACCACATCCAGCATCACCCGGGCCTCCAGGGTGTACTTGCCGGCGGCCAGACGGGAGAGGAGGGAGAGCTCACTCTGCTCCAGCTCAGCCATAAAGCCCACGCTGCCCAGGTTGACCCCCAGGATGGGAACATGGCAGGCGTTGGCGCTCTTGGCCGCGTGGAGAATGGTGCCGTCCCCGCCGAAGCAGATGAGCATATCCGCGCTCTTGAGCTCGGCCTCCATATCGTCGAAATGGATGTGCTTGGGAAACTCCACCCCGTTGCCCTCCAGAGCAAAGGGGAGGCACATCACCGTCTGTACCCCAACATTCCGCAAAATCTTATCCGCCGCCTGGGCGGCCTTCAATCCCCGATCCCGGTAGGGATTCGGGCTCAATACTACCTTCATTGTCCGCTCTCCTCCAACGCCTCATGGGACTGCCGGACCAGCCCGGCCAGATCTCCCTGCCAGGGGTCGCCCGCCCCCACCCGCAGGTGGCCCAGATATTCAATATTCCCCTCCGGGCCCCGGATGGGGGAGTAGGTCATCTCCAGCACAGTGAAATCCGCCTGATCGGCGTGGACCAAAAACTGCTCCAGCACCTCCAGGTGGACGGCGGGGTCCCGCACCACGCCCTTCTTCCCCACCTTCTCCCGGCCCGCCTCAAACTGAGGCTTTACCAGGCAGACCACCTGGCCCTCCGGCTTGAGCAGCCCCCGCAGGGCGGGCAGGATGAGCTTGAGGGAGATAAAGGACACATCCACCGTGGCAAAATCCAGCTTCTCAGGGATCTGCTCCGGAGTGAGATAGCGCACATTGGTGCGCTCCATACACACCACCCTGGGGTCGCTGCGCAGGCTCCAGGCCAGCTGTCCATAGCCCACATCCACGGCGTACACCTTGGCCGCGCCGTTTTGCAGCATACAGTCGGTAAACCCGCCGGTGGAGGCCCCCGCGTCCATGGCACACACCCCGCTCAGGTCAATGCCGGTAAAGCACTTGAGGGCCTTCTCCAGCTTCAGTCCCCCCCGGCTGACATAGGCCAGGGTCTGCCCCCGCACCTCCACAGGGGCGTCCTCCTCCACCGGAGCGCCCGCCTTGTCCGCCTTCTGCCCCCGGACATAGACCTGCCCGCTCATGATCACCGCCTGGGCCCGCTGGCGGCTGGGTGCCAGGCCCCGCTCCACCAGGAGAATATCCAGGCGCTTTTTACTCTTTGCCATTGCCGCATACCTCCCGGGCCCTGTGGTACAGGCTCTCCCCGTCCAGTCCGCACAGCTGGTAGAGCTGCCCCACCGAGCCGTGGGGCACAAAGCCCGCCCCTGTGTTCATCAGCGCCGTCCGGGCGGAAATTCCCCGCTCCAGCAATCCGGCGCACAGCCGCTGCCCCACGCAGTTGCCCGCGGCGCACTCCTCGGCCACCAGCAGCCGCCCCGTCTTTTTTACCGACCGGGCGACTTCCTCCATGTCCAAAGGTGTAATGCAATTCAGCTTTATAATCTCAGCCTGGATGCCGTCCGCCTCCAGCAGCTGGGCGCAGCGAAGCACCTGGTTTACCAGCACCCCGTAGCTCACCAGGCTAATGTCGCCCCCAGGGTGCAGCACACAGCTGCCCGCCGAGCCGCTCTCCCCGGTGAACAGGGTTCCCTCTCCCCCTCTGGGGTAGCGCACCGCCACCGGGCCCGGAATTTCATAGACGGCCCGGCGGAGCATGGCACGCAGCTCGGCAAAACTGGCGGGGCACAGCACTGTCATGCCGGGCACCGTGTCCAGAAAGGCGGCGTCAAACAGACCGTGGTGGGTCTCACCGTCCTCTCCCACCAGGCCGGCCCGGTCAACGCACAGCACCACGTGCAGCC
>CALWWS010000117.1 GCA_944385305.1 uncultured Oscillospiraceae bacterium
CACCTCACAGGGAGGCAGGGGGGGCAGGGGGGTGAGGATCTCCCCTCTTCCCTCGGCCAGGGCGGTGCCGCCCAGCACGCAGTAGGGCACGTCGGAGCCCACCGAGGCCCCGATCTCCGCCAGCTGCTGCAAAGAGAGGCCCAGGCGGTGCAGACGGTTCAGGCCCCGGAGCACGGCGGCGGCGTCCGAGCTGCCCCCCGCCAGCCCGGCGCACACCGGGATGGTCTTTTCGATCCGGATGTCCAGCCCGCCCCAGTCCGCCCCCGCGGCGGCGGCCAGGGCGGCGGCGGCCCTGGCGGCCAGGTTGTCCCCTCCCGTGGGGAGGTAGGACAGGTTGGTTCTCACCTGTACGCCCCGCCCCGTGCCCGTCTCCAGGCGCAGGGTATCCCCCAGCTCCACGCTGTGCATCACCATGCGCAGATCGTGGTAGCCGTCCGCCCGGCGGCCCAGCACGTCCAGGGTGAGGTTGAGCTTGGCCCGGGCCTTTGCCTGCACAACTGCCATAGCGTCCTCCTAGCGGATCTTCCGCGCCTCCAGGTAGAAGCGCTTGTCGTGGGCGTGGCCCATGGAGAAGGTCCTGCGGGGCAGCGCCCCGTCCTGGATCACTGTGGGGAAGAGCTGATCCTTGCCCATGGCGGGCAGCAGGAAGCCCAGGTTGCCCGGCTGGCAGGCCAGGCGGCGGGTGACGTCCTCCCCGTGGATGTAGTCGATGCGCCCGCCGTTCTTGGGCACGTAGCCGTCCAGGAAGCTCTGGAGGGTACCCACCTCCAGCTGGGCCGCGGGGTGGGGTACGGTGATGCACCCCTCGCCCCCGGCGTGGACGTAGCGCAGCACGTGGCCCTCTCCCTCCCCGAAGTAGGCCCCCGGGCAGGCGGCCACCAGGTCGGCGGCCAGGGCCTGGGGCTCCACCCCGAAAATGACCCGGTGGATGGCCTCAAACCCCAGGGACGGGTCGTGGAGGTTCACCAGCTCGCACAGGGCGTACCGGGCGGGCAGGTTGGGCCACTGGTCGGGCGGGGTGAGCTTCTTCTGCCGCTCGTAGCACTCCTTGGCGGTGGCCAGGGAGTGGTTGCCGTCCCCCACGGCGAAGAGGAGCACCTCCTCCGTGCCGTAGCGCTCCCGGCAGGCGGCGGGGTCGGCCAGGGCGGTGAGGGCTGCGCTGACGTGCTCCAGCCCCGCCTCGTCCAGCAGCCAGCCGGTGATGCGGCCCCCCCGCTCCATGAGATCAAAGTCGTAGAGCTGCTCCAGCTCCCCCTTCCGCCCGGCCAGGGGCTCGATGACCGTGCCCTCCGGGTCGTCGGCCAGGAGCATGGCGTGGGGCAGCTCCAGGGGGGCGTTCTTGCGCACCGCCACACGGGGCGGGATGCGGCTTAGCACCGTGCCCTCGGTGGCCCGCACCGGGGTGGCGGATCCCGGCTCGTAGTCGTACTGCTCCAGATCCACCATGCCCACCAGGCCCCGGCGCACCCTGCCGCTCTCCAGCCGCCGCTCCACGTAGATCATGGCGTGGGGCAGGGTGCGGAACACCCCCTCCCGCAGGTAGCGGGTCATGGTGTTGTTCACCTCGATGATGTCGGTCTCCACGTTGGGGCCGTCCAGGCAGCTCTCAGGCAGGATGAGCCGCAGGGCGGAGGGGGCGGCGCCCACATACTCCTCCACCCGCTGCCAGTACTCCGGCTGGGAGGTGTACTGATCGCAGGCCACCACCGACCACTTCCCCCAGTCGCAGCCCTGGGGCAGCAGGATGTCGGCGGGGAGAAAGACGCTCTGTCTGGTCTGGCCGCTCATCTGCCGTCCTCCTCTCCCGCCTAGTCCATGGCCGCCCGGATGGCGGCCAGGAGATCGCCGAACTCCTCGTAGGCGGGCAGGTCGGGGTTGTCCGCCTTGATGGTATCCGTGCTCTTGAACAAAAAGCCCGCCTTGCTGGCGCGGATCATGCCCATGTCGTTGTAGCTGTCCCCGGCGGCAATGGTGGTGAAGCCCATGGCCTGCAGGCCCTTCACCGTGGTCAGCTTGGACTGGGGACAGCGCATCTGAAAGCCGGTGATGGCCCCGTCGGGGGCCACCTCCAGGGTGTTGCAGAACAGGGTGGGCCAGCCCAGCTTCTTCATCAGGGGCTGGGCAAACTGCTCAAAGGTGTCGCTGAGGATGATCACCTGGGTGAAGGAGCGCAGCTCGTCCAGAAACTCCTTGGCCCCGGGCAGGGGATCGATGGTGGAGATGACCTGCTGGATCTCCTTCAGGCCCAGTCCGTGCTCCCGGAGCACCCCCAGCCGCCAGCGCATCAGCTTGTCGTAGTCGGGCTCGTCCCGGGTGGTGCGCTTGAGCTCGGGGATGCCGCTGGCCTGGGCGAAGGCGATCCAGATCTCGGGGACCAGCACCCCCTCCATGTCCAGGCAGGTGATGTACATGCTCATAGGTATCCTCCTCGTGTCGGCCCGGCGGGGGCTTACCCCTGGCGGGCCTGCTTTTTCTTCAGGTTGGTCAGGAAGTTGTCCATGCGGGTGAGGGCCTCGGCGATGTCCTTCATGGAGGTGGCGTAGCAGCAGCGCACAAAGCCCTCGCCCCCCTGGCCGAAGGCGGAGCCGGCAATGACCGCCACCTTCTCCTCCATCAAAAACCGCTCGCAGAACTCGTCCGAGCTCAGCCCCGTGCCCCGGATGTCGGGGAAGACGTAGAAGGCGCCCCGGGGCTCGAAGCAGGGCAGGCCGATGCGGCGCAGCCCCTCCACCAGGTAGCGGCGGCGGCCGTCGTACTCCTCCCGCATCTTCTCAATGTCCCCGTCCCCGTTGCGCATGGCCTCGATGGCGGCGTACTGGCTCACCGTGGGGGCGGACATGATGCCGAACTGGTGGAGCTTGAGCATCTGCTGAATGACAGGGGCGGGGCCGCACAGGTAGCCCATGCGCCAGCCCGTCATGGCGTGGGACTTGGAGAAGCCGTTGACCACCACGGTGCGCTCGTACATGTCGGGCAGGTTGGCCATGGACACGTGGTGCTGGCCGTAGGTGAGCTCGGCGTAGATCTCGTCGGAGAGCACCATGATGTCTGTGCCCCGCAGCACGTCGGCAATGGCCTCCAGGTCCTCCCGGCCCATGATGCCCCCGGTGGGGTTGGAGGGGAAGGGAAGCACCAGCACCTTGGTGCGGGGGGTGATGGCCGCCCTGAGCTGCTCGGCCGTCAGCCGGAACTCATTTTCCGCCTGGAGCTCCACATATACCGGCTTGCCGCCCGCCATGGTGGCCAGGGGGCCGTAGCATACAAAGGAGGGCACGGGCACAATCACCTCGTCGCCCGGATTGAGCAGGCAGCGCAGGGCCAGGTCGATGCCCTCGCTGCCCCCCACGGTGACCACAATCTGGCTGGCGAAGTCGTAGTGCAGATCGAAGCGCCGCTCCAGATAGCTGGCAATCTCCCGGCGCAGCTGGGCCATGCCGGCGTTGGCGGTGTACTTGGTAAAGCCCTTCTCCAGGGAGTAGATCCCCGCGTCCCGGATGTGCCAGGGGGTGATGAAGTCGGGCTCCCCGATGCCCAGGGAGATGGCGTCCTTCATCTCCTCCAGGATGTCAAAAAAACGGCGGATGCCCGAGGGCTTAATCGACTGGATGTTTTGGGACAAAATACTCTCGTAGTTCATGAGAAAATCCACTCCCTCTCCTGCTGCTCCTGCTTTTGGAAGATCAGGTGCTTCTCCTTATATTTGCGGAGGATGAAGTGGGTGGCGGTGCCCGTCACGTCCTCCAGGGTGGACAGCCGCTCCCCCACAAACTGGGCCACCTCCTTCAGGGTGCGCCCCGAGATGATCACGGTGAGATCGTAGGCCCCCGACATGAGGTAGACGCTCTCCACCTCGTCGTACTGGTAGATCCGCTCGGCCACCCGGTCGAAGCCCTCCCCCCGCTGGGGAGTCACCTTCACCTCGATGAGGGCGGTGACCGCCTCCCGGTCGGTGCGGTCCCAGTCCACAATGGCCTTGTAGCCCAGGATGATCTTGTCCTCCTCATATTTCCGCTTGGCGGCTTCCACTTCCTCCTCGGTCATGCCCGCCATGGAGGCAAGCTGCGCGGTGGTGAGGGTGCAGTCCTCCTCCAGAAGTTTGAGCAGCTTTTTCATGCCCGTCTCCTCCTTAAACTGAAAATGCGAATTTCGTATTATTATATACGACCTGTTTCCCGATTACAAGTAGGCCGTTCCATCTCTCCCTGTTTTGCCGGAATCACAGGATAAATGCACCCTTTGGCTTGTTTATTTTTGTATATTATTGCCATGGTAAATCCCGTTCTATGGTGTTATGATGGTGAAATGCAAACTGGAATACAGTTTCCACCCCACTGGAGGTGTTTTTATGGAGTATATCAACCTGGTCAACCGGATTGTGGAGGCCGAGCACACCGCCAAGGCCCTGGTGCACGAGGCGGAGGAGAAGCAGGCCCGCCTCCAGTCCGATCTGGAGGCCGAAATCGCCGCCATGCGGGCGGGCTATTTTGCCCGGGCCGACCGGCGGCTGGAGCTGGTGCGCCAGACCGAGGAGGAGGGCGCCCGGGAGGAGATCCAGCGGCTGGATGAAAAGCTCCACGCCGCCCTGGACGCGGTGGAGAGCGCCTATGCCAAAAACAAGGACCGCTGGGTGGACACCCTGCTGGCCATGATTGTGGGCGTGCAGCCGTGATGACCGGGGCCATGGTATACGGCGCCCTGGCCACCAAGGTCAAGGCCATGTACGGCAAGCGCCTGCGCTTTGCCGACTTTGAGAAGATGGCCGCCATGGGCAGCGAGGCGGACGTGCTGGCCTACCTGCGCCAGCAGCCGGGCTGGCACCAGGCCGCCGCGCGCATCCAGCCCGCCGCCGGGGGCTACGTCGGCCGGGTGGAGCTGGAGCGCGCCCTGCGGGAGCAGCTCTACCTGGACTACACCAGCCTGTGTCACTTCGTCCCCCGGCAGGACCGGGAGATGATGTCCGCTCCGGTGCTGCTCAGCGAGCGGGACGCCCTGCTCTTCACCCTGCGGCGGCTCAAGGCGGGGAAATACGCCCTGCCCATGCCCCCCATCCCCCAGACTGTGATGCTGGGCAAGGTGGACTACAGGGCTCTGGAGAAGTGTACCGACTACGACGGCCTGCTCGCCGCCGCCAAGGGGAGCGTCTACCACAATGTGCTCGCCCACCTGCGCGCCCGGCAGCCGGGCGCGCTGCCCGACTACACCATCGCCGAGTCCCTGCTGCGCTCGGTCTACTTCTCCCACATGCACCGCCTGGTGCACAAGCACTACAAGGGCCAGGTGAAGACCCTGCTGCTGCGGGCCCTGGGAGAGCAGGTGGATCTGCTCAACATCCTGCACATCCTGCGCCTGAAGACCTACTTCCCCGACACCCGGATGGACGACTACCTGACCATGCTCTTCCCCTTCAACTACCGCCTGCGCCCCGAGTTCACCCGCAGCCTGTGCGCCGCCCCCGACGCCGACGGGGTGTTCGCCCTGCTGCGCCAGAGCGCCTACGCCGGCAGCTTTGAAAACGTGGCGGTGAGCGAGGTGGAGGACTACTACCGCCGGGCCATGTACGCCTTCAACGTGCGCCAGCTCATGGGCGGACCCCCCTGCATCTACACACCCATGGCCTACCTGACGCTGCGGGATCTGGAGCTGGAGGTGCTGATCAACGTCATTGAGTCGGTGAAATACCAGGTGCCCTACCGGACCGAGCTGGCCCGGATGATCGGGGCCTGACCTATTCTGATACGGAAGGAGACGGCGCCATGTCAGTCGTGGCGATGAAGCTGCTCACCATGGCCGGCCCTCTGGACCGGTTTGACGCGGTGGTACGGGAGTGCGTCATTGAGCAGGACTTTCACCCGGAAAATACCATAGAGCTGATGCACGACGTGCCCGGCCTGCGCCCCCTGCCCCAGGACAACCCCTGGGCCCCCCTGCTGCGCCGGGCGGAGGAGCTGGCCGGGCAGATGGGAGTGGAGCTGGGGTACGTCCCCTTCTCCCCCGACCGGGAGCCCCAGGCCCTGGGGGCCTATCTGGACCACCTGGAGGGGGAGATGGCGCGGCTGAGCGGCCGCATGGAGCAGCTGGAGGAGCAGATCCGCCAGCAGAAGAGCATCCTGGGCCAGCTGGAGAACCTGCGGGGCGTGGGGGCCAGCCTGGACGAGCTGCTGAGTATGCGCTTTGTCCGCTTCCGGTACGGCTACCTGCCCCGGGAGACCTTCGACAGCTTCCAGTCCACCCTCAACAGTGAGGAGGACATCTGCTTCTTCCCCACCGCCGCCGGACAGGGCCGGGTGTACGGGGTGTACTTCACCACCCAGCGGGCCTGCCAGCGGGTGGACACCCTGTTCAACTCCCTCCACTTCACCCGCATCCCCATCACCTCCAGCCCCCACGGCACCGCCGAGGAGGCCATGGAGCAGCTGAAAAAGGAGATGGAGCAGGCCGCCGCCGCCCGGGACGCCGCCCGGCAGGAGCTGGAGAGCCTGTGCGCCGACGAGAGGGAGCGGCTGCTGGAGGAGTACTGCTGCCTGCGCTACAACAGCGAGTGCTGCACCCTGCGCAGCTACGCCTGCGCCTCCCGGGAGAGCTTCTATCTCACCGGGTGGGTGCCCGAGAGCGGGGTGGAGGCCCTCCAGGAGAAGATGAACGCCTTTCCCCGGGTGTCCTGCGTGGTGGACGGCGTGGAGGCCGCTCAGCCCTTCCGCCCCCCCACCAAGCTGAAAAACTCCTTCTTCGGGCGCATCTTCCACCCCTTCCTGGAGATGTACGGCCTGCCCGCCTACAACGAGGCCGACCCCTCCGCCTTCATGGCCCTGACCTACTGCCTGTTCTTCGGCATCATGTTCGGCGATCTGGGCCAGGGGCTGTGCCTGGCCCTGCTGGGACTGGTGCTGGCCAGGAAGAAGAAGATGTGGCTGGGCAACATCATCACCTGCTGCGGACTCTCGGGCGCCATCTTCGGGTGCGTATACGGCTCGGTATTCGGCTTTGAGGAGGTCCTCCCCGGGTTCAAAATCATGGGCCAGTCCGCCCTGGGCGGCATGGGGGTGGTGAGCAACGTGCTGGTGCTGCTGGTGGTGTCCATCGTGCTGGGCATCGCCATGCTGCTCATCGTCATGGGCATCAACATC
>CALWWS010000118.1 GCA_944385305.1 uncultured Oscillospiraceae bacterium
CGCTCGCCAGGTGATATGGAGCAGCTGATTCCAGTAGTAGACCGAGTTGGAGGCCGTCCAGCTCTGCTCATAGGGGCCCAGTTCTTCCCCGTCCTGGGTCAGCGTCAGGCTCAGGGGCGTCTCCCCCGTCTCCACACCGGCCAGGCTGTCGGCCAGCGCCTGGACGCCGGGGCTGTCCTCCCCGCCGCCCTCCGGGCTCTGTGTTTCGGCGGGGGGCTGGGCGGAGAGGGTCTCCTCCGCCGGAGGGCTCTCCTCCCCGCCGGGATTGGCCGCGCAGGCGCCCACCACGGCGATGCACACCACCGCCGCCAGCAGCGCCGCCCAGCGCCGGGGCCGCCGCCAGCGGGCCAGATTCTGAATGCGTCCCCGGGTGTCCCCCTCTCCAAAGGCCAGGGGAGCGCCCGCCAGCATACGCCGTCCGGCAGCCAGGGCCAGCAGGCAGGCCGAGTAGTCCGCCCGGCTCCCCTCTCCCAGCTGCCTGACCACCGCCTCGTCGCAGCGCATCTCCATGTCCTTCCCCGACAGGAAGAAGGCCAGCCACACCAGGGGGTTGAACCAGTGGATGCACAGGGCGGCAAAGGCCAGGAGCCGGAAGGCGGGGTCCAGAGCGCGGATGTGGCAGCGCTCATGCCGCACCACGTACTCCCGCTCCTCCGGTCCCAGCCCGGCGGGCAGGTAGATCCTGGGCCGAAACACCCCCATCACAAAGGGGGTGGGGATGTGGTCGGCCAGGTAGAGATTCCCCTCCAGGCGCACCGCGCCCACCACCCTGCGCCGCACCCGGAGATAGCTCCCCACGCCCCAGCCCGCCATGGCCAGCACACCGGCCAGCCACACCCGGGCGGCAATCTCACCCGCCGAGAGGCGGGCGGAGACGGACGGCTGTATTCCCTCCGCCTCCCCGGAGGGGGCGGCAGCAGTCTGGCCGCCCTGCCCCGCCGGGGCCTGTGTCCCCGTCCCGGCGGCGGGGAGGGGGGCGGGCTGCACATACTCCACCCGGGTGGTATACCCGGCGGCCTCCCGCACGGGCGTGCCGGTCAGCCCCAGCAGAGAGAACCCGGCCCCAACAGACACAGGGCACAGCAGGCGGAACAGCACCGCCGCCCACAGGACATAGGAGAACACCTTGGGCGCCCGCTTCAGGGCCAGGCGGGCCAGGAGCACACAGACAATCACAAGTCCCGCCGTCACGCTCATATTGACTACGCCAATCCACGCCTCATACACCATACAGCCTCACCTCCGCATCCCGTCGATCAGCTCCTGGAGCTGATTCGCCTCCTCCTCCGACAGCTTCTTCCCGCTGGTAAAGGCGGCCAGAAAGGCGGGCAGGGAGCCGTCAAAGGTCTCCTCCACAAACTGCCTGCTCTGGGCCGCATAGAACTCCTCCCGGGAGAGCAGGGCGGTCACCACGCCCCCCTCGTTCCGGAAAAGCCCCCGCTGGCTCAGCCGCTTTAAAACGGTATAGGTGGTGGACTTCTTCCAGTCCAGCTCCTGCTGGGCCAGCTCCACCAGCCGGGCCGAAGTCACGGGCGCGTTGTCCCAGATAATCGCCGCAAAGCGGCTCTCCACCGCGCCCAGGCGCAGGTCCCCCATGGCCGTTCCCTCCTTCTCCTCTTGGTCTACTATTTGTCGTCCACACTGTCAGTCTACACTATGTAGTCCGCCTTGTCAAGGGCTTTCTCCGCAAAAAAGCCGCCGGCCTTGGGCCGGCGGCTTTTGCTTATTCTTTATCAGGCAAAGAACTTCTCCAGGGGGCGGCCCTCCTCCAGGGCGGCCATGCAGTCGGCCATGGCGGACACATCCCCCGCCAGGTTCACCCCGCACAGCTTGCCGGAGGTGAAGTAGTACCGGGCCAGGTGGCCCCGCTCGTCGTCCCGCAGCTCCAGGGTGCGGTAGGTGAGCTCGGGGTTCTTGCCCACGTCCCCCAGGGCGAACAGCTCGGTGTCCATGCCGTGGAAGGAGAGCACCGGCTGGATGGGGGTGTACTCCACCGCGTCCCCGGCGGCCCGGGCGCCCGCAATCTTGCCCTGGGCCTGGGCCTCGGGCCAGAGGGCGAAGTTGCCCTTGCCGAACTGGGCGCAGTCGCCGCAGGCGAACACGCCGGGCAGGTTGGTCTCCATGGTGGGCCCAACCAGGATGCCCCGGTCGGTCTCCACCCCGGCGGCCTTGGCAATGGCCGCGTTGGCCCGCACGCCGGTGGAGATCACCACCAGGTCGGCGGGGATGACCTCTCCGCTCTGGAGGGCCACGCCGCTGGCGGCCTCATCCCCCTCAATAGAGGCGATGGAAACCCCCAGCTCCACCCGCACGCCGCACTTGGCGCACTGCCCCAGCAGCAGCTGGGCGGTCTGGTCGTCCAGCTGGCGGCCCATGAGCTTGGGGGCCAGCTCCAGCACGGTCACCTGGCAGCCCGCCTTGCGCAGCTCCCAGGCGGCCTCCAGGCCCAGCACGCCGCCGCCGATGACCACCGCCCGCTCCAGCTTGTCCATCTGCTGGACGGCCTGCACGTCGGCGTAGCGGCGGATGGCCACCACGTTCTTCTTGTCGTGGCCGGGGATGGGGGGCACGAAGCACTCGCTGCCCAGGGCGAAGATGAGCTTGGTGTAGCTCACCTGCTCCCCGCCGTCCAGGGTGACGGTGCGCCCGGCGGCGTCCATCCCCTCCACCTTCCGGTGGAGCATCTGGGTAATGCCCTGGGCCTCATACCACCCGGCGGGGTGGAGCTGCATCTGCTCGGGGGTAAAGCCGGAGAGCATGGCCTTGGTGAGCATGGGACGCTGATAGGTGGGGCCCTCGTCGGAGATGAGGAGGATCTTGCCCGTCTTGTCCCGCTCCCGGATGGCCTCGGCGGCGTTGACGCCGGCGCAGCCGTTGCCCAGGATCACATAGGTGTTTCCGCTGTCCCGGCGGAAGGCGGGCTTCTCCTCGGCCACCTCCACAAACTTGTCCCGGCCCACGCCGCACACCGGGCAGGTGTCCAGGCTGGCGTCGAAGATCTCGCCGCACACCAGGCACTTGACCAGCTTCCGGCCGCCCTTGGCCTGGGGCTGCTCCTTCTTCACCGGCTCGTAGTGCTCGGGGCCCACGCCGCACACAGGGCACTTGGGCTTGTCCCCGGCGAAGATGGCGCCGCACAGCTTGCACCGCACCTCCTCCGCCTTGGCGGGGGCGGGGGCCGGCTGGGTCACCGGCTCGAAGTGCTCGGGGCCCACCTTGCAGATGGGGCACACCTCGGCGCCCTCGTCAAACACCGCCTTGCACACCTTGCAGCGCACCTTGCCCTTGGGAGCCCGCTGCACGGGCTTGAGGTCGGCCAGCAGGGTCTGGCCGAACTGGGCGCCGTAGGCCACGGCGTCCTCCAGCTGCTGGGCGCTGGGCTTGAAGCGCACCCGGAAGCCGTCCACCACCCGCAGCTTGAGCTGGCGCAGCCGCTCGGTGATGTGGGGCACTCCCTCGCCGCTCCAGCCGTAGCTGCCGAAGGCGCCCGCCAGCTTGCCCTTGTGGGTGGCGGCGAACATGCCGGTGGTGAGATCCCAGATGGGCTTGAGGGCCTCCCCCACGATGGTGGGGGTACCCAGCAGGAAGCCGTCGGCGTAGAGCAGCTCCTCGGCCACCTTGGCCGCGTCGGCGGTGACCATGTCGTAGGTTCGCACGTCAATCTCCCCGGCGGACTGCACGCCCCGGGCGATGGCCTGGGCCAGCTGGGCGGTGTAGCCGTAGGCGCTGACGTAGGGGATGATCACCGTGGGCCGGGGGTTGGGGTTGATCACGGTGGCCCACTTCTCGTAGGTGTCCAGCATCTCGGGAATCCCCGTGTCCAGCACCGGGCCGTGGCCGGGGCAGATCAGCTCCAGCTCCAGGGTGCGCACCCGGCGCATAGCGTCCAGCATGAAGGACTTGTAGGGGCCGATGATGCAGTCGAAGTAGTACTTAGTGGCCCGCCAGTAGCCCTCCTGGTCGGTGACCTTGCTCACCAGAATGTCGTCGCAGGCGTAATGGGAGCCGAAGGAGTCGCAGGTGACGAGAATCTTGTCCTCCGGGATGTAGGTGTAGATGGTGTCCGGCCAGTGGAGGTTGGGCACGGAGAGGAAGCTGAGGGTCTTGCCGTCCAGCTCCAGGGTCTGGCCGTCCCGCACGGGGATGGAGTAGAAGTCCCGGTTGACAATCTCCTTGAGAAAGCCGATGGCGCAGGCGCTGGCAACCACCTTGATGCGGGGATTGAGCTCCAGCAGCTTCTCCAGGCTGCCGCTGTGGTCGGGCTCGGTGTGGCTGACCACCAGGTAGTCCACCTGGTCGATGGGGGTGATCTCCCCGATCTTCTCCAGCCAGCTGTCCATGCACTTGGCCTTGGCGGTCTCAAAGAGCACGGTGTGCTTTTCGGTCTTGAGCACATAGGAGTTATAGGTAGTGCCGAACTCGGTGTACATGATGATATCGAACACCCGCAGTTCGTGGTCCAGGGCGCCGGTAAAGTAGAATCCGGGCTTGAGCTGCATCATGGCGCAACACGCTCCTTTTCCGTAAAATTTTTCTGCACGTCCATTGTATAGCAAGATTGGCCATTCGCCAATCCCCTACCGTACGGTTTTCGCATTTTCCCAATATTTCACTTTCCCGGTTGGATGAAAAAAGCCGAGGTCTTAAATAAGGCATTTTCAATCCAGGTATATCTCACTTACCTGTACATTATCGTCCGTCCGGCAAAAAACTAAATTCTTTTAATTACATTTTATTAAAGCACACCATCTGTTTCAAAAATATGATTTAGCTCCTCATTAGATACTGCGCGAAGCACTTTATCACGCACAGATATATCAGTGAGATCCAGACGGACAAATTGACTCTTGCTACCCGCACCAGTGATCTTATGGATTAGTTGGATTCGGCCAATACGTTCTTCTGCCTTTGCATATGCTGCCAGTGCTTTTGCCTTCGGCAGATTATCGGCATAT
>CALWWS010000119.1 GCA_944385305.1 uncultured Oscillospiraceae bacterium
CTGGCGGGGACAGGTAAGAATCGAACTCACCAAGGCGGGATCGCCGCCCTCTACGGTTTTGAAGACCGCGGGGCTCACCAGATACCCTTCTGCCCCCACAGGGGTCCGCCGGGTTGCCCCGGCAGACGTGTTAACCATTATAACCAAAATAAAAGCATTCGTCAACCATTGAAAAATCAAATAATAGGATTGGCGGAAGCTGATTGAAAATGTGACGATATACCCGGCCGGCAAAAGGGGTGCTGATTGAGTGTCCCGACGGATTTAAACAGACCCTAGGGCCGCTTTTTCAGCAGCACCCGCACGTCCCCGGTCTTTTTGGTCACCCCCACGCTGTCCCAGTACTCCAGGAAAGCCAGGGCGTATTTGCGTGAAATGCCCAGGGCGTCCCGGAAGGCGGACAGGGGCACCTCGGGGGACTGGTCAAAGAGCTGGTACAGGGCGTCCAGGGCCTGCTGGTAGTGGGCCTTGTCCACCAGGATATGGGCGGTCAGGGCGTACAGATCCCCGTCATAGACCAGCCGCTGCACCACCTGCCGGGCCCCGGCCTCCTTCTTGCCGAAGCCGGCGGCGATGTCGTCCAGGTTCTCCGGGGTGAAGCCCTGGGCGGCGTAGGTCTTCTCCAGCTGCTCCCGCAGGCCGGTGTAGAAGCTGTTCCATACCACCTGGAAGTCGGGCAGGGTGATGGTGGGCCCCTCCAGCCGCAGGCCCCGGTGCTGGGCGAAATAGGCGCACAGGTCGTCCACCGCCGCCTGGGAGGCCTTGGGCAGCAGCTTGCCCCGGAACTCCCCCCGGTTCATGCCCGGCTGGAGGGGCTGGGCCTTGGGGTAGGCCGAGAGGATCTGGACGGTCTTGTCCCAGAGGGCCTCCACCTGGTCGTGGGCGAGGTAGCGCCCCCCCAGCTCCACCGCCCTGCCCTCCTCCAGCAGGTGCGCCAGACACTCGCTCAGATCCCCCTCTGTCATACCGGCGGCCTTGGCCAGCTCAGACTTCTTGGGCATGGAGGTCCCCGCGTCCCCCAGAGCCTGGAGAACCTGCTTGTCCGCCGAGCCCGAGGCCCGTACGGCCAGTCCCTCCAGGATTTTGGGGTCGTTTCGCTTGTGACGGCCGGGGTCGGCGTTGAGGATCCGCCCGCCCCCCACGGTGACGGCCGGGGAGAAGAAGCGCACCACGTAGGGGTCTCCGTTCTTTACCGCCACCGGCTGGTCAAAGCGCAGCTGGGCGTAGCCGGTCTCCCCGGCCTCCAGCTTGTCCGTCCCCAGCAGCACACACTTGCACACCAGCTCCCGGGTGCCGTGGTGGAAGTGGAGCTGGCTGTCGTTCTTAATGGGGTAGGGGGCGTCCCGGAGCATGACCAGCTGTACATCCATCTGCCGGGACAGGGTCATGGAGCCCGGCCTGGCCAGGGTGTCCCCGCGCTTTAAATCAGCCTTGTCCACCCCGGACAGGTTGACGGCCACCCGCATACCGGCCTCCACCCGCTGTTCGGGTACATCGTGGTTCTGAAGGCCCCGGATCCGTGCCTTTTTCTCGTCGGGGTAGATGCACACCTCGTCCCCCACAGTCATGGAACCCTCCAGCAGGGTGCCGGTGACCACGGTGCCAAAGCCGTCCACCGAGAACACCCGGTCCACCGGCAGGCGGAAGGGCCGGTCCTGGTTGCGCTGCTCGGCCCCCTCCACCAGCTGCACGATGAGCTGCTTGAGCGCCTCGATGCCCTGGCCGGTGTAGGAGGAGACGGCGATCATGGGGGCGTTCTCCAGGAAGGTGCCCTGTACATCCTCCCGGGCCTCCTCCTCGATGGCCTCCAGCCACTCCTCCTCCACCATATCTGCCTTGGTGATGACAATGATGCCGTTCTGCACCCCCAGCAGGGAGAGAATGCCCAGATGCTCCCGGGTCTGGGGCATAAAGCCCTCGTCGGCGGCGATAACCATGAGCACCACGTCCATGCCGGCGGCTCCCACCAGCATATTGCGGATGAACTTCTCATGGCCGGGTACGTCGATGATGCTGGCGGTCTGACCATTGGGCAGGGTGAGCTGAGCAAAGCCGATCTCGATGGTAATGCCCCGCTTCTGCTCCTCCTTGAGCCGGTCGGTGTCCACCCCGGTAAGGGCCCGGGTGAGGCAGGTCTTGCCGTGGTCCACATGGCCGGCGGTGCCGATGATGATATGCTTCATATCAGTTCTCCTCCCCGGGGGTGAGAATAGCGGTGAGGGCCCGGACGATCTCGTCCCAGTCCTCCTGGGTCAGGGTGCGGGGGTCCAGCACATAGCGGTCCCGGCGGATGCGGCCGATGATGGGGGTCTCCCAGCCCCGCAGGGCCTGCTCCAGGGCATCCACCCCCATATGGGCGGGAGCAAGTTCCACAACGTAAGTGGGCAGGGGCACCCCCGGCAGGCTGCCTCCCCCTACCTCCCCCACGTCGGGGGAGAGAGAGATGGCACAGGACGGGCCAAGAGCGGCCTCCAGCCGGGCGGCCGCCGCCCTGGCCCGGTCCTCCAGCTCCCCCTGACCGGCCCCCAGCATGGCCAGGGTGGGGATCTGAGCGGCGGCCAGGGCGGGATCCCGGTACAGGCCCAGAGTGGCCTCCAGGGCGGCCAGGGTGAGCTTGTCGATGCGCACCACCCGGGCAAACTGGTTTTTCTTCATGGCCTGGATGTATTCCGCCCGGCCGATGGCGATGCCCGCCTGGGGACCGCCCAGCAGCTTGTCCCCGGAAAAGCAGATCACATCCGCCCCGGCTTTTACGCTGTCCTCCACAGTGGGCCCCTCCGGCACCCCCAGGGCGGGGTTGGAGAACAGGGCCCCGCTGCCCAGATCGTGAAAGACGGGCACGCCCTTTTCCCGGCCCAGGGCAGTCAGCTCCTCCAGAGGAACCTCCTCGGTGAAGCCCACCAGCTTGAAGTTGCTGGTATGGACCTTGAGGAGAATCTCAGCGCCCTGCTCGTCGATGGCACGGCGGTAATCGTCCAGATGGGTCTTGTTTGTGGTGCCCACCTCAATCAGCCGCGCCCCGCTGCGGGCCATGATCTCAGGCACCCGGAAGGACCCGCCGATCTCCACCAGCTCCCC
>CALWWS010000120.1 GCA_944385305.1 uncultured Oscillospiraceae bacterium
ACCCGGACAAGCTTGCCCGGGTCTTCGATAATGTGCTGCGCAACGCGGTCAACTACAGCATCCCCGGCGGCCAGGTGGAGATCGAGGCCCGCCGCCAGGGGGACTGGGCGGAGATCACCATCCGCAATGAGGGGCTGGAGATCCCTGAGGGGGAGCTGGCCAACATCTTCCGCAAGTTCTACCGGCTGGACGCCGCCCGCTCCAGCCGCACCGGCGGGGCGGGGCTGGGCCTGGCCATTGCCAAGGAGATTGTGGAGCTCCACGGGGGCACCATCCGGGCGGAGAGCAACGGGCGTATGACCAGCTTTATCATCACCCTGCCTCTGTACGAGGAGGGGCAGGGGGCGGAGTTGGCGGCGGCCGGGGAGAGCGCCTGTACATAAGACATAAAAAGGGGAGCGCTGCAGAATATCTGCAGCGCTCCCCTTTTTATGTCGGGTATTATCGCTGATCCAGGGGGATGAAGGTGCGCATGGGGGCCACCGCCTTGTAGGCCGGGCGGATAATCCGGTTGCCCGGCTGGTAGACCTCCTCAATCCGGTGGGCGCACCAGCCCACCATGCGTGCCACGGCGAACAGGGGGGTGTAGAGCTCCTGGGGGATACCCATCATCTTGTACACCATGCCGGAGAACATGTCCACATTGGCGCACACCACCTTGCGCTCCCCCTTCACCGAGAGGAGCACCTCGGGAGTGAGCCGCTCCACCGCCTCGTAGAGCTCAAACTCATCCAGCATGCCCTTGGTGGCCGCCATCTTCTTGGCAAACTTCTTCAGGATCACCGCACGGGGGTCGGACAGGGTGTAGATGGCGTGGCCCATGCCGTAGATGAGGCCCGAGCGGTCGGCGGCCTCCTTGCGGAGAATACGGCCCAGGTAGGCGCGGATCTCGTCGTCATCCTTCCAGTCCTTTACATCCTTTTCGATGTGGGAGAACATCTCCATGACCTTCTTGTTGGCGCCGCCGTGGCGGGGGCCCTTCAGGGAGCCCACAGCGGCGGCAATGGCGGAGTAGATGTCGGTGCCCGAGGAGGAGAGCACCCGGCAGGTGAAGGCGGAGTTGTTGCCGCCGCCGTGCTCGGCGTGGAGCACCAGGCACAGATCCAGCAGCCGGGCCTCCTCCTGGGTGTACTGGTTGTCGTGGCGCACCGAGTAAAGGAAGTTCTCCGCCACCGACAGCCCCGGCTGGGGCCGGTGGAGGTAGAGGGACTCGTTGTCGTAGTAGTGGCGCTTTACCGCAAAGGCGTGGGCCACAATGACCGGCACCCGGGCGATGAGGGCGATGGCCTGCTGGAGCTGGTTGGCCAGGGACATGTCGTCGGGCGCGTCGTCGTAGGAGTAGAGAGCCAGCACCGAGCGGGCCAGCTTGTTCATCACGTCGGGGCTGGGGGCTTTGATGATCATGTCCTCGGTGAACATGTGAGGCAGGGTGTGGTGGGCGGAGAGCAGCTCCTGGAAGGAGTAGAGCTGCTCCCGGGTGGGCAGGGCGCCGAAGAGGAGCAGGTAGGCGGTCTCCTCAAAGCCGAAGCGGCCCTCGCTCATAAACCCGCCGATGAGCTCCTCCACGTCAATGCCCCGGTAGATCAGCTTGCCGGGCATGGGAACCCGCTCTCCGTCCTGCACGTAGTAGCCCAGCACGTTGCCGATCTGGGTCACCCCGGCCATCACGCCGGTGCCGTCGGCGTTGCGCAGGCCCCGCTTGACCTCATACTTCTCATAGTAGGCGGGATCAATTTGGTTATGCTTCTGGTATTCCCCGCATAGACTCTCAATAAAGTCCTTGGAGATGGTGCCCTCATTCTGCATGTCCAGGCGCTCCTTTGCCCATATTATTTCGCATTATTGTATACTCTTTTTTGTGCCGCGTCAATGGCAATAGGCCACAAAGAGAGCGGTTTGCCCCCGCCGGACATTTGGAGCCATGGAGGGAGAGGAAGGGGAAAAGTGAAACGACGAAGAATCAAACTTGCAAAGAACTGGAAGGAAGAGACCACCATGAAGCAGGTGGCGGCCACGGGGCTGGTGCTGCTCCTGCTGCTTTTTCTCCTGCCCATGCTGCTGCTGCGGGGAGAACCGCTGGTGACCCCCGGCGGAGAGACGGTACAAGAGAGCGGAGGGCTTCCCCTGGACCGGGAGGTGGTCACCGCCCCGCCGGAGAGCGCCGACGCCGCCCTCTCCGTGACGGTAGACACCGGGGAGGGCGGGGTGGTGACCCTGTCCATGGAGGAGTACCTGTGGCGGGTGGTGGCCGCCGAGATGCCCGCCTCCTTTGAGTCCGAGGCGCTCAAGGCCCAGACGGTGGCCGCCCGCACCTATACGGTTGCCAAGATGGAGCAAACCGTGCAGGCACACCCGGACGCCCAGGTGTGCACCGACATCGCCTGCTGCCAGGCCTACATAGATCCCGCCCAGGCCGCCGCCAACTGGGGGGAAAACGCCCAGAGCTGCACCCAAAAGATTGCCGACGCCATCTCCCAGACCGACGGGATGGTGATCCTCTACCAGGGGCAGCCAATCCAGGCGGTGTTTTTCTCCTCGGCAGCGGGGCGCACGGTAGACGCGGTGGAGGTGTGGGGCAACGCGGTACCCTATCTCACCGGGGTGGACAGCCCCGAGGGGGAGGAGGACGTGCCCAACTACCACAGCACCGTTACCATACCGGCAGAGGAGTTTAAAAGCAGGCTCCTGGCGGCGTACAGCGGGGCGGATTTGAGCGGCGACCCCGCCGGGTGGTTTCAAAACACCGTCTGCAACTCCGCCGGCGGGGTGGATACGGTGGAGGTGGGAGGCGTTACCCTCACCGGCCAGCAGGTGCGGGCGCTGTTTGAGCTGCGCTCGGCCAACTTCACTGTGACGGCGGGAGAGGATGGGATCACCTTTACCGTCACCGGCTACGGCCACGGGGTGGGAATGAGCCAGTACGGGGCCAACGCTCTGGCCAAACAGGGAAAGAGCTGGGAGGAGATTTTAAAATGGTACTACACCGGCGTGGAGATCGCCCCCTATGATCCGGGCTGAAGAGGGCAGATCCTCCATTGACAGGCGTGGTATAATGAATTGGGCCTGTACGGGCTCAATCTGATTTGTAAAGTGAGAGATCGCACATGAACACATGCTATGACGTTGCCATCATCGGCTGCGGCACCGCAGGGGTCTTTGCCGGGTACGAGCTGCTGCGCCGCAACCCCGGACTCAAGGTGGTCACCCTGGAGCAGGGGGCGGACATCTACAGCCGCAGCTGCCCCATCGTGGCTGGAAAGGTGAAGGAGTGCATCCACTGCAAGGTGTGCGACACCATGTGCGGCTTCGGCGGGGCCGGGGCCTTCTCCGACGGGAAGTACAACTTTACCACCGCCTTCGGCGGCTGGCTCACCGACTTTATGCCCAAGGACGAGGTTATGGCCCTCATAGACTACGTGGACAGCATCAACATGAAGCACGGCGCCACCGACAAGGTCTTCTCCACCGACACCCCGGCAGCCCGGGCGCTGGAGAAGAAGGCGCTGGAGTTTGATCTGCACCTGCTCCAGGCCCGGTGCAAGCACCTGGGCACGGAGAACAACCTGAACATCCTCAAGAGCATCTACGAGGAGGTCTCCCAGGTGGTGGAGTACCGCTTCCGCACACCGGTGACCACCATCGAGAACCGGGGGGCGGAGGGCTACCGCCTGACCACCGAGAAGGGGGATCAGGTCAGCTGCAAGTGGCTCATCGCCGCCCCGGGGCGCTCGGGGGCGGAGTGGTTTGCCAACCAGTGCAAGGATCTGGGCATTGAGCTTATCAACAACCAGGTGGACATCGGCGTGCGGGTAGAGCTGCCCGCCAAGGTGTTTGAGCACATCACCGACGTGGTCTACGAGTCCAAGCTGGTCTACCGCACCAAGCAGTACGGCGACCAGGTGCGCACCTTCTGCATGAACCCCTACGGTCACGTGGTGGCCGAGAACGTGGAGGGGATCAACACGGTCAACGGCCACTCCTACGCCGACCCCTCCCTCCAGAGCGAGAACACCAACTTTGCCCTGCTGGTGTCCAACCGCTTTACCTCCCCCTTCAACGAGCCCTACCGCTACGGCAAGCACATCGCCTCCCTGAGCAACATGCTGGCCGGCGGGGTGCTGGTGCAGCGCTTCGGAGATCTGGTGGGGGGCATCCGCACCAACGAGCACCGGCTGAGCAAGTCCTTCGTGCGCCCCACCCTCACCGCCGCCACCCCGGGGGATCTCTCCCTGGCCCTGCCCAAGCGGCAGCTGGACGACATCATCGAGATGATCTACCAGCTGGACAAGCTGGCCCCCGGCACCGCCAACTATGACACCCTGCTCTACGGGGCGGAGGTGAAGTTCTACTCCTCCCGCCTGGCCCTATCCGGGGAGCTGGAGACCGCCCTGCCCAACTTCTTCGCCATCGGCGACGGGGCGGGAGTTACCCGGGGCCTGGCCCAGGCGGGCGCCTCGGGGGTGAAGGTGGCCCAGGTCATCTCCCAGCGCCTGCACCAGGGGGCGTAAGCCTCCGCCCAGCTTTTGCAGGACATGACAAAGCGCCCGGGAGAAATCCCGGGCGCTTTTGCGTCCATCAGATTTGGCCGGGGGGCAGGGAGTCGTCCTCCCGGATCCACTCCTCCACCTCCACCACCCGGTAGTCGGTGGGGGTGTCCCGGATGACCACCCGCTGGATACCCGCGTTGATAATCTGCCGCCGGCACATGGTGCAGGAGGTGGAGTTGGGAATAAGGGCCCCGGTGGCCGGGTCGGTGCAGGCCATATACAGGGTGGAGCCCAGGGTGTCCCGCCGGGCGGCGGAGATAATGGCGTTGGCCTCGGCATGCACCGAGCGGCACAGCTCGTAGCGCTGGCCGGAGGGGATATTCATGGCCTCCCGGGTGCAGTAGTTGAGATCCACGCAGTTTTTCCGCCCCCGGGGCGCCCCGTTGTACCCCGTGGCGATGATTTCATCGTTGCGCACGATGATGGCGCCGTAGCGCCGGCGCAGGCAGGTGGAGCGCTCGGCCACCGTCTGGGCGATGTCCAGATAGTAGTTTTCCTTTTCAACCCGGCCCATTGTATCCCTCCATGACGTACTTTTTTAACAGTATAGCGGCTTTTTCCCTCTCCTGCAAGCACAATTCACATATTGTTTACGTTTGTGTCCTTGACGCGGGCCGCCGCAGGCGCTATCATGGTTCTGTTAAGAAAGCCTTAAGAATTTGTCCCAACGCTTGTCAGAAGGAGACGACCGTATTTCATGAACTTTCTGCGAAGACTGATGTACGGCCGGTACGGCTATGATCCGCTTTGCGGTTTTCTTCTGCTGGTGTACCTTGTTTTGTATCTGGTGTCTGCTGTATTCAGCTGGTCCATTTTGTCCTGGGTCGCGCTTGTCGTGCTGCTGTGGGCCTTCTTCCGCATGATGTCCCGCAGGATTCCCCAGCGGCGGGCGGAGAACGCCAAGTTTATGCAGCTGGCCGGCCCTGTCATCCGCTGGTGCAGGATGCGCCACACCATCCACACAGACAAGGAGCACCGCTATTTCCGCTGCCCCAACTGCGGACAGTACCTGCGGGTCCCCCGGGGCAAGGGCAAGATCACCGTCACCTGCCGCAGCTGTGGGGTGAGCTTTGAGGAGAAGAGCTGACCCCCCGGAAGAGCCGCCGTGTTCTGCCGGTCAGGGAGTAGTCTGCCCCGCGGGGCGAACCCTTACTCCCGGAGCGGCCGCCGCGGCCTGCCCCGCAGACAGAGAGAATAGATAGAAAGCCCCGGTACAGCCTGAAGCTGTACCGGGGCTTTTGCTATTTTCCCACGCAGAAGCGCCGGAAGATGCGGTCGGTCACATCCTCCCGGAGGTTGGCGCCGGTGAGCTCTCCCAGGGCGGCCAGGGCCTCCTCGGCGTCCACCAGGACGGCGTCGGGAGTCATGCCCATACCCAGGCTTTCCTCCGCCCGTCCCACCGCCTCCAGGGCCCGCCGGGCCGCCTCCGCCTGCCGGGCGTTGGAGAGCAGCTCCCCCGCGCCGGCGTCCGTCCCGCCGGGGAAGAGGGCGGCCACCGCCTCCCCCAGCTCCTCCAGCCCCTGGCCGGTGGCGGCGCTCACCACGCACAGGTGGGGGAAGCGCCGGCGCAGCCCGTCCAGATCCAGCACCAGGGGCAGATCGGACTTGTTCACCACGCAGATTACCCGGGGGGAGCGCAGGGCCTGCTCCATGGCCTCCTCGTCCTCTGCGGTGAGGGGCTGGGCCCCGTCCAGCACCAGCAGGGCCAGCTGGGCCCCCTCCAGGGCGGACAGACTGCGCTCCACACCCAGCTGCTCCACCGGGTCGCTGGCCCGGCGCATGCCCGCCGTGTCCACCAGACGCAGGGGGACGCCACCCAGCACGCACCGCTCCTCAATGGTGTCCCGTGTGGTGCCCGGGACGGGAGTGACAATGGCCCGGTCATACCCCAGCAGGGCGTTGAGCAGGGAGGATTTCCCCGCGTTGGGCCGCCCCACAAGCACGCAGGGCGCCCCCCGGGCGATGAGGCTGCCCCGGTCGTAGGTGGCCAGCAGCTCCTCCAGCCCCCTCCTGGCCCGGACCAGACCCTCCTCCAGCTCCCGGGCGCGGAAGGGGTCAATGTCCTCATCCGGGTAGTCCAGCACCGCGTGAAAGTGGGCCAGCAGATCCACCAGCCCGTCGTAGATGGCACCCACCCGCCGTCCCAGGGCGCCCCCCAGCTGGCCCGCCGCCTGGTGTACCGCCGCCGGGCTGTCCGCGTCCAGCAGGTCGGCCACCGCCTCGGCCTGGAGGAGGTCCAGCTTGCCGTTTAAAAAGGCCCGCCTGGTAAACTCCCCCGGCTGGGCCTGCCGGGCCCCGGCGGCAAAGAGAGCCTCCAGCCCCAGGGCCAGCACCGCCGGTGCGCCGTGACAGTGGATCTCCGCCGTGTCCTCCCCGGTGTAGCTCCCCGGCCCCCGGGACAGGGTGGCCAGCGCCTGGTCGATGGGGGCCCCGTCGGGCCCCAGCAGGGTGCCGTACACCAGCCTCCGGTTGGGGTACTCCCCCAGGGGGCGGCCGCTGGCCGGGCGAAACACCGCCTGGGCCGCGGCGACAGCCCCCTCCCCCGACAGGCGCAGAATTCCAATGGCCGCGGGCTGGCTGCCTGTGGCAATGGCGGCAATGGTGTGGGCCATGGTGGATACCTCCGTTCTCAGTGGGCCCGGCGCCCCAGCGCCGGGCCGGGCAGGCATTTGCCTGCCGGAATTCATTGTAGCACACCCCCGCATTTTTGAGGAGGCAAACTTTTTTGTAAAAACCGCCGTAAGATTTCCTCTTGACTTGTTTTATGTAAACAAAAGGCTGTATGTCCCGGGACAAAACCAATCCGTTTTCACTGTGGAAAACCCTGTGGACAATGTGGAAAAGGCCGCAGCGGCGGCATTTACAAATTATTTACAGTGTGTGGGCGGTGCATACTCCCCTGTATATTCGATGTCAAATTGAAATTATGCGCTGCCCCTCCACCGCTCACTGTGACCAAAAACAGGAGGACATTTTTGGTAAAAGTTGCTCTTGTTTTGGGCAAAAAGGAATGCTAAAATGTTGTTAGTGCTAAAAAATATTTTTTATATTATGGAGGAGAGCGCGATGCCGAAGCCCGGTCTGCCCCGCCGGTACCTGATTTTCCTTGGCGGCGTCATCTTCACTGCCCTGGGCGTGGCCCTCATTACCCTGGCGGGGATGGGTACGTCCGCCGTATCCAGCCTGTCCTATGTCCTCACCTTTGTGTTTCCCGGCATCTCCTTTGGCACCTTTACCTTTATTGTCAACGCCTCCATGGTAGTGGGGCAGATCCTGGTGCTCCGGCGGGAGTTCAAGCCCCTGCAGCTGCTCCAGCTTCCCGCTACCTTCCTCTTCTCGGTGAGCCTGGATCTGTGGATGTACCTGCTGGGCGCCCTCACCCCCCAGAGCTATCCGGGACGGTGGGTGTTCCTGCTGCTGGGCTGCATCTGCCTGGGTATCGGGGTGGCCCTGGAGGTGCTGCCCGATGTGCTTATCCTCCCCTGCGAGGGCTTTGTAAACGTGGTCAGCCGCAAATACCGCTGGGATTTCGGCCTGGTCAAGACCATCTACGACGTGGCCATGGTGGTCTCCGCCGCCATTGTCTCCCTGGCCTGCACCGGTCAGATCCACGGCCTGCGGGAGGGGACGCTGGTCACCGCCCTGATTGTGGGCGTTATCTCCCGCTTCTGCTGCAAGCACCTGGCATTTCTTATGTCGGTCAGAGGCGGGGGGCAGCCCCACCCCTGCTAGGGAAAAACCAAGGCGCCCGGGAGTTTGTCCCGGGCGCCTGTTCTTTCCTGTTGGTGCTATACGGTGCCCAGCAGATCGGCCATGCTGCGCAGCCCGTCGATGAAGCGCCAGCCGGTGGGAGCTCCCAGATCCAGCTGCACCAGGCTCATGTCCTGGGTGCCCATCCGCTTGCCTCCGGCGTAGTCCACCCGGCCGCCGAAGGGGATCTGCAGGGGGGAGCGCTCCATAATGGCGGGAAAGTCCTGCCACAGGGGCATCCCTGGCCCCATGCGCCGCAGCCCCTCACACAGGAAGTGGGCGCTGATCCAGCCGCAGTGGGCGTAGCCGTTCATGGCGTAGTCCCCCAGCCAGATGGAGGCCTCCTCCAGGTTGTCCAGCCGGAAGTCCTGGTAGTTGAGCCAGCTCAGGGCGTAGATATCAAATTTGCCCTTCACCAGCTGGTGAGTGGCCTGGGCGATGGTAATGATGGAGTTGAGGTAGGTGGTGAGTACCGGCCGGCAGAAGTCCTGGACGGCCATCTCCCCCGCCACGGTGGGGAAGAAGGCCTGGGCGGCGGCGATGAGCACGCAGTCCACCCCGTCCCCCTTGAGCTGCTCCACTGCGGAGGAGAGGGTGGACATATCCAGCTCTACCCGGCGGGCGGCAATGGGCTGACCCAGGCGACGGCACTGGAGGTTGATGCCTGCCAGCAGGTCGTTGCCTGTGTCGTCATTGACAAAGAGCACGCCGATCTTTTTCGGGTGGAACATGGAGATGGCCCGCACCACCATCACCCGGCCCTCGGTGATGTAGATGGGCTGGATGGGGTAGCAGTTGGCCCCCTCCTCCATGGTGAGGGCCCGCTCGGCGTACAGCCGGCCCAGGCCGGTGGCAAAGCCGAACACAGGAAGGCCAACCCGGTGGATGTCGTCCAGCGTGGCGTCCACCGGGGGTGCGCCGAAGTGGGAGAGGTAGGCGAAGGCGCCCTGCCGCTCCACCAGCTCGTGGAAGGCGGCCTTTGCCTTTTCCCTGTCGTACTCGTCGTCAATATGCAAAAGGCGCAGCTGGCGGCCGTAGATGCCGCCGGCGTCGTTTACCATATCCAAATAGGCGTGGATGCCCGCCACAATGGGGTCGCCGGTGGTGGCAAAGATGCCGGTAACCGCCGCGCTGCTGGCAACCAGAATTTCTCTGTCAGATACGCCCTGTCCCATAGGCTTTGTCCTCCTGCGCTTTCCCGCGCTCCGTTGACTGCCGCCCTCAGGGAGAGAACCTGGGGATCGGCAGATAGAGATTACCCTATTATACCTTAAAAAATGATCCCGTTCAACCGGATTGCGCACGGGAGCTGGAAATTAAATTTGTCACAACTCTTGACAAAACATTGCGTTTTTGTAAAAAGGCAGATATAATAAAGGGTGTATCTGCTTCCGGTAAGCGAGAGAGGGGGAGAAACATGGCGTTTTCCGAGCGGTTGGATCTGCTGATGAATCTGTGCGGTATCTCCAACAGTGTGCTGGCCAGGCATATGCGGCTGGATCCCTCCTATATCAGCCGCCTGCGCCACGGTACCCGTTCCCTCCCGCCGGACAGCGAGTATCTGCCCAAGCTGACCTGCTTCCTGCTGCGCCAGTGCAGCGGAGAGGGGCAGCGCCGGGCGCTGTGCCAGGCGGTGGAGGCCCCGGAGAGCGCTTTTTCCGATCTGGAGGGGCTGGAGAAAATCGTGTGCCGCTGGCTGTGCGGTGACGAGCGGGAGGACCCGGTGGGCATGCTGCTCAGCGATCTGTCCAGCGTGGCCCCCGCCCCCAAAAAGCAGCAGGTTCCCCTGGCCGGGCCGGGGGAGGTGCTGGCCTTCTATGGGGACGAGGGGCGCAGGCAGTCCACCATTGCCCTGTTCAACTGCGCTCTGCAGCAGCCCGGGCCGGTGACCCTGTTGCTCTTCAGCGATGAGGACGACGCCTGGATGAGCAAAAGCTCCACCTTCTCCTACGAGTGGTCCACCCTGCTGTGGCAGATCATTCTCCGGGGCGGCCGGGTGAAGGTGATCCACAAGGTCAGCCGGAATATTGACGAGATGTTTGAGGTCATCCGCCGCTGGCTGCCCTTCTACGTCTCAGGTGCCATTGAGCCCTACTACTACCCCCGCCTGCGGGACGGCATTTACAAGCGCACCCTGTCGGTGATTCCCGGGGTGGCGGCCACCTTCTCCACCTCCATCGGACAGCAGACCGGGGTGGTGACCACCTTTATGACCCGGGAGCGGCTGGCGGTGGATTCCTTTACCAACGAGTTCTCCAGCTATGTGGCCCTGTGCCGCCCCCTCATTGAATTTTTTACCATGTCCACTCTGGTGGAGACCTTCCAGTCCTATCTGGCCTGTGCCGCGGTGACCAATATTCTGCGCTCCGACGGCCTGTCCTTTACCACCCTGCCCGACTCTGTGCTCCAGCGCATCAGCGGCATGTACGACGCCAGCATGGAGGCCACCCTCAACCAGATTCACAACGCCTGGGGCAAGAAGTTCAGCGACAACGCCGGCCAGTGCAGCACCTATCACCTGCTGCGCCTGGCGCCGCCGGAGGAGGTGGCGGCGGGCCGCACCCCCATCTCCTGTGCGGGAATGCTCCGGGGGGAGCCGGTATACTACCGGCCGGAGGAGTACTGTGCCCAGCTGGAGAACATTCTGGCCCTGATGGAGCGCTACCCCTGGTTCCAGGTCTGTCTGGACGAGGGGGAGCGGGAGGGCTACACCCTGCATATTTTTGAGGAGCAGGACGTCTACCTCTTTAAGGAGGAGCCCCCCTATATCATCTTCCGCATCCGGGAGCCCAATACAGTGGCCGCCTTCTGGGATTATATGCAGCGCACGGTGGAGGATCTGCGCCAGGAGCGCCCGGCGGTATGCCGACGCATTCGGGAGCATATGGAACAGATCCGCCGGGCTATGGAGGATCGGGGCATACAGTTCATGTAAAAAGCCTGTTTTTTAGAAAGCACAGCGCCGCGCCGTCTGGTCAGGACGGCGCGGCGCTGCGTTTTTTGATTGGGGGAGTTGAGAGGGGAAGAAAAGTGTCAGGCGAGGAACCTGCGCACTTTCTCATCAAACAGATGGGTCTGCAGAATGCCGGCCATGTGGCCGTAGTCGCTGTCGATGGGGTAGCATTCCGCCTGACCGCCCAGCCAGGTGATCCGATCCACCGCCCACTGCACAAAGTCGGCGGGGTGGAGGATGTCCCGGCGGCAGGGAATGGCCAGCACCTTGGCCTTGATGCGGGAGAGCGCCGCGTCCAGGTCGCCGCCGTAGGGGCGGGAGACGTCGAAGTTCAGGCACATCCGGCAGGTGTAGAGCCAGTGGTTGAGATCCACGAAGGGCTGGCTGATGTTTACGATGGCGTCCAGCTTCTTCTCGTAGGTGGCCTCGCCCAGCACGCTGTCGTAGCAGTCCTTGTCGGCCGCCACCTCCCGCTTGTAGGTGCGCTCATAGTAGCCGGCCTGGAAGGCGGCCACATTCATCATTTCCAGGGCCAGGTGGAGGGTCTCCTCGGGCTGCTCGGGCTGGCCGTAGTAGTTGCCGTTTTGGAACTTGGGGTCAATCTTGGCCACCCGGATGGCGTACTGCAGGGGGTTGAAGCCGCCCCAGATGGGGAGCTTGGGGGTAGAAATGACGGGGATAATTTTATCCATCCAGTCGGGATAGGCCACCGCCCACTGCCAGGAGGACATGCCGCCGAAGGAGGGACCCATCACCGCCTTGAGGTGGGTGATGCCCATGGACTCCAGCAGGGCCTTCTGGGTGTTCACCACGTCCAGCACCTCGGGCACGGGGAAATCCAGGGCGTAGGGCTTGCCGGTCTCCGGATTGACCGTGATGGGGCCGGTGGTGTGCACCATGGGGTTTTTGGCGCCGCAGTTGCACAGGTTGTCGGCACACACCACAAAATACTTGTTGGTGTCCACCGCCTTGCCCGGTCCGATGAGGCTGTCCCAGAAGCCGGGCAGGGGGTCGCTCTCCTTGTACTTGCCGGCGCAGTGGCTGCTGGCGGAGAAGAAGTGCACCACCAGAATCACGTTGTCCTTGGCGGGGGAGAGCGTGCCGAAGGTCTCATATCCCAGAGTCACCGGCAGGGTCCGCCCGCAGGTAAACTGAAAGGCCGGGATGGTAAAGGTTTTCTTTTCAGCAAGTAGCGACATGGTAAGCGCTCCTTTGGTATGTAGTCAGACTCAGATGATGCCCACCATAATCATGATGATGCACAGGATGGTCAGGAAGATAGGCATGAGAACGGTCATGGGGAACACGTGCCGGTAGGAGCCCTTCACGCTCACGCCGCATACGGAGCACATGGTGATGAAGGTGGCGCAGTGGGGCAGGGTGTCCAGACCGCAGCAGGCGATGGTCATCAGGCGGTGGAAGGCCGCGGGGTTGATGCCCAGGTCCATGTAGTTGGGCAGCAGGGTGTCGGCGAAGATCTGCAGGCCGCCCAGAGCGGTACCGGTGATGCCGGCCACCACGTTCACGGCCACGGAGGCGGAGACGTAGGGGTTAAAGGTGTGGGACAGGCTGTTGGCGAAGTCCACAAAGTACTGGAAGCCGGGGGCAGCCTGCACCACGCCGCCGAAGCCCATCACGCCGGCGGTGAGGAACAGGGCGGTGAAGGAGGACCAGAAGCCGGTGGTAAAGGTCTTGACCACGCCGCTCTCCTTGGTGGCGCCGAAGAACTTCTTGAGGTTGAGCAGGACCACCAGAATCATGGCCACGCACAGGGAGGTGTTGATGCAGTCCACGGTGCCCATGATGTCCTTGAGGGCGAACATCATAACGATAACGACCACCAGGGGGAGGATGGAGGACCAGAAGGGAGGCAGAGCCTTCTCAGCGGCCTCCAGGGAGTCGGTGCCGGAGACCACATAGCCATTGCCCTTGGCGGTCTGGCGCTTGGCCTGGATGGTAACGTAAGCGCCGGCAATCACGGTGCCCACAATGCAGGCGATAATGCCCATGGTGGGGGCGGAGTAGGCGTTTACGCCCAGGCCGTACTCAGGACGGGTGAGCAGGGCGTTGGTGCTGGTGGGGTTGCCGGGCAGGCACAGACACAGGGTAACGGAGGCGCACAGGAAGATACCAGGCATCAGCTCTTTGGTGATGTTGGCCTTGCGGAACAGGGGGGCAGCCACGGGGTACACGGCAAAGACGATGACGAAGGCGCTGATACCGCCCATGGCCATCAGCAGGGTGACCAGCAGGCAGGCCAGGGGGGCCCAGCGTACGCCGAAGAGCTTGAACAGGGTGCTTGCCACCGACTCGGCCGAGCCGGAGACCTTCATAAACTCACCGTAGGCAGCGGCCAGACCAAACAGCAGGAAGTAGCTGCCTACAAAGGACATCATGGAACTGGCGTACGCGCCGGAGAAGGTTCCCCAGAAGGGGAGCAGGTTGGTGACGATAACAATCACCGAGGAGATCATAGAGGCCACAAACGCGTTGACGCCCTTGTAGCTCAGTACGATCAGACATGCAATGGCCAGCAGAAGGCCAATCACGCCGATAGCGCCGCTCATAGAAATTCCTCTCTTTCTCACACAGATATTGGGCCGGCCCGGCCGGAGCCGCCTGCGCGCCTTTCCCCGCCCGTCCCCCCTTGGGCAGATGAAATAAAAGACGCCGGCCGCATGCCGCCGGATTTGGATATCTTTTCGGCCATCCATACCCTACCACAAGGCGGCGCAAAAGGGAACAGATGTCAAAGCGGTGTCAATGACAACCCCCTGGAACAGTTTGTGACAGGGCTGTCAACAGGGGGAAGGTTGATTCGTACCGGAATTTTCTTGACAGAAAAGCCCTGGGGACTTAAAATAGATTAGGTGTAGTATTTTTGGAGAGGCAGGGGTAAGCCCCTCCGATTTTGTGCGGGATGGACAAGCGCGTCCCCGCCGTACACATCATTTTTATGAAAAAGCACTTTGATAATTTAGAGAAATGGAGGTGTGTTCGCAGCTCATGTGGCAGTATGTTTTAACAGGCGTCATTTGCTTTGTAGTGGCGGCTGTCCTGTTTTTTGTACTTGGCATCCAGTACCGCCGGCGTGTGGCGGAGAAGGAGATCTCCAGTGCCGAGGAGGAGGCCAAGCGCATTATCAACGAGTCCATCAAAAGCGCCGAGAATAGAAAGCGGGAGGCGCTGGTGGAGGCCAAGGAGGAGATTCTCCAGGCCCGCAACGAGTACGAACGCGAGGTAAAGGAGCGCCGGGCCGACCTGCAAAAGCAGGAGCGGCGGCTCCAGCAGAAGGAAGAAAACCTGGATCGGAAGACGGAGAACATCGAGAAAAAGGAGGAGGCCCTCCAGAACAAGCTGGCCGAGCTGGACGCCGTTCGGGAAGAGGTTGCCACTGTCAAGAAGACCCAGATGGAGGTGCTGGAGCGGATCTCCGGCTTTACCGCCGAGGAGGCCAAGAGCTATCTCATCAACCAGCTGGAGACCGAGGTTACCCACGAGGCCGCCATGAAGGTGCGTGAGATTGAGTCCCGCTTCAAGGAGGAGGCCGACCAGCGGGCCAAGGAAATTCTCTCCCTGGCCATCCAGCGCTGCGCGGCCGACCATGTGGCTGAGGCCACCGTCAGTGTGGTGCCCCTGCCCAATGACGAGATGAAGGGCCGCATCATCGGCCGGGAGGGCCGCAACATCCGCACCCTGGAGACCATGACGGGGGTGGATCTCATTATCGATGACACCCCGGAGGCCATTACGGTCTCCTGCTTCGACCCGGTGCGCCGGGAGATTGCCCGCATTGCCCTGGAGCGTCTGATCCAGGACGGGCGCATCCACCCCGCCCGCATTGAGGAGATGGTGGAGAAGGCCAAGCGGGAGGTGGACGCCACCATCAAGGCCGAGGGCGAGCGGGCGGTGTTCGAGACCAACGTCCACGGCCTGCATCCCGAGCTGGTCAAGCTGCTGGGCCGCATGCGCTACCGCACCAGCTACGGTCAGAATGTGCTCAACCACTCCATTGAGGTCTCCCACCTGGCGGGGCTCATGGCCGCCGAGATCGGGGTGGACGTGACCAGTGCCAAGCGGGCCGGTCTGCTCCACGATCTGGGCAAGTCCATCGACCACGAGGTGGAGGGCTCCCACGTGCAGATTGGCGTGGAGCTGGCCCGCAAGTACCGGGAGAACGAGGACATCATCCACGCGGTGGAGGCCCACCACAACGATGTGGAGCCCAAGACCATTGTGGCCTGCCTGGTGCAGGCGGCCGACGCTGTGTCCGCCGCCCGTCCCGGCGCCCGGCGCGAGAACCTGGAGAACTATATCAAGCGCCTGGAGAAGCTGGAGGAGCTCACCTCCTCCTTCCCCGGTGTGGAGAAGTCCTTTGCCATCCAGGCTGGCCGGGAGGTCCGCATCATGGTGGCCCCCGACAAGGTCAGCGAGGACCAGATGGTCCTCCTGGCCCGGGACATCGCCCGGAAGATCGAGGAGGAGCTGGAGTACCCCGGCCAGATCAAGGT
>CALWWS010000121.1 GCA_944385305.1 uncultured Oscillospiraceae bacterium
GCGCCCCAAAAGCCGCAGGCCCCGCCGGGGACTGCTTTGCCCCGGCTGTACATCTCCCGAAGAGCCTTCTCCAGGTCGAGAGTGCCTCCGGCGTTTTTATAGGCGGTGAGCAGGGCAGCTCCCACCATCACATGGTGCTCCGGGCCGTGCATGTGGCAGAAGGGCAGCTCCATCACCCGGCAGAGAATGGCTGCGGGATCGGTGGAGGTCTCGGCCAGACACAGCCCGAAGATGCTGTCCATGCCCCGGGTGTGGCAGTCATTGCAGACATAGTGGCCTCTTACACAGCGGGTTTTGCTGGGCTCCTTCCTGTGGCAGATGGCGCACTCCATAACCACGTCCTGGGTGAGATACTCCAGGGGCGCTTTGCAGATCAGGCATTCTTCCATTCCGGTTTTCCTCCCGCTTGCTTTTTCCCGTGTCCGGGGCGGCTATTTTACCTGGTGGGGGATGACGATCTTCTCCACCTGGATTTGCCCGTGGGAGACCTGCGCCGTCATCATGGTGATCTCCTGGTGGAACCGCCGGGGGCCGCAGGAGCCGGGGTTGAGCCAGAGAAGGCCGTTGCGCTCCTCCTGTACGTACTTGTGGGAGTGCCCGAACACCACCACATCCGCGCCGGAGAGCTCCGCCGGGATCTCTTTTTGATTGTGTACCATATAGAACCTCACGCCGCCCAGGGTGACGGTGAGGTCGTGGGGGATGTCCTGCGCCCACTCCTTGTCGTTATTGCCCCGGACCACATAGAGGGGGGCGTACTGCCGCAGCTGATCCACAATACTCTGCTTGTTGATGTCGCCGCCGTGAAGAATGGCGTCGGCGTCTTTCAGATGCTCCAGCACCTCTGGCCGGAGCAGGCCGTGGGTGTCGGAGAGAATGGCGATTTTCATTTCCCCGTACCTCCGACATGGAGCAGGCAGATCTCCCGGTAGAATCTGCGGGCGTTTTCCAGATCCCGGGCGTCCGGGTGGCCCTTGGAAATGCCGCCCACCAGTTTGAAGGGGCCGAAGGTGTCGTAGCCCTTGCATCCGAACTCTCCCAGCACCGGGCAGCCTTTTTCCCCGGCGATTTCCGCCAGGGCATTCGCGCCGCTGCCCTTGGAGGCGCCGTAGGTGTACACAAAGAACACCGGCTTGCCCTGAGGGAGATACTGCCGGGCAAACTCCACCACGGCCTTTTGTACCTCAAAGCCGTAGATGCCGGAGGCAAGGCCTACGCAGTCGTACTCCTCCAGCCGGATAGTCTGCCGCGCGGTCACGTCGATCAGGTCAATTTCACCCTCCCGGGCCATGGCCTCCAGAACCTTCCGGGTGTTGCCGTGGTGGCGGGAGTAACAGCAGATGGCGGTTTTGATAGCTTGTCTTCTCCTTGCAGGGTCCAGCCGAAGTCGTTGTGGTAGATCATCTGGCGGGTCATGCCGCCGTCAATGCAGATATTCTCTCCGGTAATGAAGCCCGCCCTGTCCGAGCAGAGGTAGAGCGCCATATTGGCGATGTCCATGGGGTTGCCCACCCGGCCGGCAGGCTGCTGGAAGGCGTCGGGCCCCTCGTAAACGGCACTGCCGGTCTCAATCCAGCCGGGGGAGATGGAGTTTACCCGCACCCTGCCCGCCAGGCTCACCGCCAGAGCGTGAGTCAGGGCGGCAATGCCGCCCTTGGCCGCTGTATAGCTCTCGGTCTGGGGCTGGCTCATCCGATCCCGGGAGGAGGAGATATTCACAATGGCCGCCCCGGGGGCGAAGTAGGGGGCGAAGAGCTTGGTGAGGTAGAAGGGGGCGGACACCCCCACCCGCAGGGCGTAGTTGAACTCCTCGTAGGTACATGTATCCAGGCCCTTCATCAGGGGCAGGGCGTTGTTGATGAGGTAGTCCACCCGGCCCCAGTCGGCGATGACCTTGGCGGCAAAGGCCTCCAGGACGGTCTGGTCGGCCAGGTCGCCTACAAAATAGTCGTTGGGCAGCAGGTCGATGACGCACACCCGGGCCCCCGCCCTGCGGAACTCCTCAGCGATGGCTCTGCCGATGCCCCGGGCCCCGCCGGTGACCACGGCGACTTTGTTTTCAAACACGGCGTTTCCTCCTCACTCTGCGTCCTCGTCCAGGGCCTCCACCAGAAAGCTCACCGGACGGAAACCGTCGTTACAGGAGAGCATGGCGGATTTGGGATCTTTCATCCAGCCGTCATAGAAATTCCCTCCGCCGTGGCTCAGGGCCAGCACAAAGGGGGATAGGGTGTCCCAGGCGCTCTGGCAAAAGCCCTCCGGCCTGACCCAGCCGTTGGCGAGGAAGACCTGCCCCACCTGCATGTTGCAGGCGTGGGAGATAGGGTTTTCGTACTGGGCCATCAGATCCTGGTACTCGGTGATGCGCATCACGGTTATCCGGCACTTTTTCATATACTCCCGCCCTCGCAGTGGTCGATCTCGTGCTGGATGATCTGGGCCGTCCAGCCGGTAAATGTCTTGATGCGCTCCTGGAACCTCTCGTTCTGCCAGCGCACCTTGATGGACTTCCACCGCCTGGCCGGGCGGACGCCGGTGAGGGAAAGGCAGCCCTCCTCCGTCTGGTAGGGCCCGGACTTTTTGA
>CALWWS010000122.1 GCA_944385305.1 uncultured Oscillospiraceae bacterium
GAGCTGCTCATCTTCCTGCTGCGCAGCCAGGATAACCATCCGGAGGACGTCTCCCGCATTCGGGATATGGCCCTGGACGCCCAGCGGCGGCTGGACCGTCTGGCTCCCGGCCTGCCCGCCCCCCGCCCTCCGTCCCCCCAGAACTCCGGGACGCCAACATGGGCCACCTGGCCGCCCAATACCTCTCCCACCTGACCGCCCTGGAGCGGATGGGCGCCGCCCGGCCCGCCCCCGTCCAGGAGGAGGAGAAGTGGATCTGCCCGTAACTCTCCCCTTCCGTTGAAAAAAAGAGCCTTACGCCATTTTGGCGTAAGGCTCTTTCCCTATACACATGCACTAAAAACATCAGCTTTTTCTCTCATCTGCCTGTCAAGCCCTCCGGCGGCTATGTCCAGGGCTGCAAATCCTTATCCAGAACCGCCCGCCGGTGGCAGCACACAAAGTCAGGAGCAGCCTCGGGACAGTGCTCCACAATGGCAGATACCACCAGCTCCGGGTTGAGGCCCGGGTTCTGGGCCCTTACAATGAGCTCCAGGGTGATGCTGTCCCGCCGCTCCTCCACCGTGGCCTTGTGGATGAGGGGGATGATGTCCACCTCCACCCAGCCGGTCCTGGCCTTTTTGGAGCGCTTGTTCACCACCAGGGAGGGCCGGGCTAGCAGGGCCTGGATGGCCCGCTCCGCCCCGAAGGGGGCGCCCGCCTCGTACTCCATGGTGACAATGTAGTTGACCCAGCACAGCTCCTTCACCGGCCGGACGGCCTCATAGCAGCCGGTCACCGTAATGCCCGCGGGCAGGGCGGCGGTCATCCGGGCGGGCACCTGGGCGAGATCCACCGGCTCCAGCAGCTGGCACTCCAGCACCTCGCAGCCGCTGGAGAAGCCCACCGACAGGGGCAGGGGGATGGAGACAAAGGCGTGGGGGTTGAAGCCCTCGGTGTGCTTGATGGGCAGGCCCGCCCGGAGGAAAGCCCGCTGGAAGGTACGCATGAGATCCAGGTGGGAAATATACTTGGCGGTGTCCGCCTTGGTGAAGGCCAGCCTATGCATCGCATTTCCCTCCCGGATAGAGCTTGTCCGCCCCGCAGCCGGTGCACTGCTTGCGGCAGTCGGGGGTGATGACCCCCTGGTAGGCCCGCTCCCGCTCCCGCCAGAGGAAGGGGGTGGACACGCCGGTGGAGGTGACGCTCCAGGGGAGCACCTCCTCCCGGGGGCGCACCCGGTTGGCGTAGAAGGCGGGGTCCAGGCCGCAGGCCTCCATGGCCTGCATCCAGCGTTCAAAGGAGAAGTGCTCGCTCCAGGCGTCCAGCCGGGCGCCCATGCGCCACACCTGCTCCAGCACACCGGCCAGCCGCCGGTCGCCCCGGGAGAGCACCGCCTCCAGGAAGCTGGTTTCCGGGTCGTGCCAGTTGTACTTAATGGACCGGCCCCGCATGTTCTCCCGCAGCAGCTTTACCCGCCGCCGGTACTCCTCCATGCTCACCTGGGCCTCCCACTGGAAGGCGGTGTGGGGCTTGGGCACAAAGCAGGCGGTGGATACGGTGATGGTCACACCCCGGCGGGGATTGGGGGTGACCTCCCGCCAGGCCTGGTAGACCTTCTCGGCCAGGTCGGCGATTCCCAGCACGTCCTCATCGGTCTCGGTGGGCAGGCCCAGCATGAAGTAGAGCTTCACGCTGCTCCACCCGCCGGAGAAGGCGGTGCGGCAGGACTGGAGCAGGTCGGCCTCGGTGACATTTTTGTTGATGGCGTCCCGCAGGCGCTGGGTGCCCGCCTCGGGGGCGAAGGTGAGGCCCGACTTGCGCACGTGCTGCAGCCGCTCCATCAGGCCCATGGAGAAGTTGTCCGCCCGCAGGGAGGGCAGGGAGAGGGAGATCTTCCGGGGCTCGCACCAGTCCAGCAGGCCGTCGCACAGCCCCTCCAGGGGCCGGTAGTCGCTGGTGGACAGGCTGGAGAGGGTCATCTCCTGGTAGCCTGAACTCTCGCAGGCGGCGATCCCCTGCTCCACCAGAAGTTTGGGGTCCCGGGCCCGCACCGGGCGGTAGGCGTACCCCGCCTGGCAGAAGCGGCAGCCCCGGATACAGCCCCGGAACAGCTCCAGCATCACCCGGTCGTGGACGATCTCCGTGGAGGGGACAATGGTGTCCACGGGGAAATAGCTCTTGTCAAAGTCCTGCACGATCCGCTTGGTGACCACCGCGGGGGCCCCGTCCCGGGGGGTGATGGCCTCCATCGTGCCGTCAGGCCGGTAGATCGCATCGTACAGGGAGGGGACATACAGTCCCGGTACCCGGGCGGCGGCCTGGAGGAACTCCTCCTTCTCCCAGCACTCCTCCCGGGCCCGGCGGTAGAGCTGGATGAGCTCCACCGTCACGTCCTCCCCCTCCCCCAGGGAGAAGATATCCACAAAGGGGGCCAGAGGCTCCGGATTGAAGGCGCAGGTGCCCCCCGCCACCACGATGGGGGCCAGGCCGCGGCGATCCGCCGCGTGCAGGGGCAGCCCCGCCAGATCCAGCATATTGAGCACGTTGGTATAGGCCAGCTCATAGCCCAGAGAGAAGCCGATGAGGTCGAAGTCGGCGATGGGATCGCCGCTCTCCAACCCGTAGAGGGGCACCCCCTCCCGGCGCATCTCCTCCTCCATGTCCGCCCAGGGGGCGAATACCCGCTGGCACCACACGCCCTCCATCCGGGTCATCACACCGTAGAGGATGCGTACCCCCAGGTTGGACATGCCGATCTCGTAGGTGTCTGGAAAACACAGGGCAAAACGGGTGTCCACCTCGTCCTGCCTCTTTACCACCGCGTTATACTCCCCGCCGGTGTAGCGGGCGGGCTTCTGCACCCGGGAAAGGATATGCTCCAGCGTACGATTCATGCCAATCCCCCGCCGCGAATGTAATCTCATAAAACGGACCAGGCCGTCTAAGCTCTCTTGCACCAATTCTACTGCCTGCCGGTTTCCCTTTCAAGTCCAATTTCTGCATTTCCGCCCTCAGCGGCTGAAAAGCACCGCGCAGGCGCACAGCACCGCCAGGCCCACCCCGTTGGCCGCCAAAAAGACCAGCATGTAGCGCCCTGGGCGGGCGTCCTGGGAGCGGAGATAGGCCTTGAGGGAGATGAGGCTGGCCAGGCTGGCGATGGGGGTGCCCAGCCCTCCCAGATTGGTGCCCAGCAACAGGCCCCGCCAGTCGTCGGTAAAGCCGGAGAGGAGCACCGCCGCGGGCACATTGCTGATCACCTGGCTGCTCACCCCGGCGGCCAGGGCGGTGTTGCCCTCCAGCACCCCGGAGATCAGAGAGCGCAGGGTCTCGTTGCCCCCCACGTTGCCCGCAAAGATGAAAAAGCACACAAAGGTGGCCAGCAGGGCGTAGTCCACCCGGGCAAAGAGCTCCCGGGCAAAGAGGAGCAGGGCGGCCGCCACAATGACCAGCAGTGCCTGATAGGGCAGCACCCGGAACACGGAGAGCAGGCACAGCACAAAAAGCGCCCCCATCAGCCCCAGCCGCCTGGGGTGGCGCAGGGCGGCCTTCTGGGGAAAGGTGACCCGGATGCCCTCGGGCCTGACGCACAGGGAGGCGGCCACCAGCCCCGCCAGGCTCACCAGGGTGAGGGGCACCATCACAGCGAAAAACTCCCCCGCCTTCAGGCCGAAGTTGGCGTACAGGTACAGGTTCTGGGGGTTGCCCACCGGGGTGGCCATGCTGCCCAGGTTGGCGGCGATGGTCTGGAGCACCACGATGTAGATCAGCCGCTCCCGCCGGCCGATGAGCCCCAGCACCAGCACGGCGAAGGGCACAAAGGTGATGAGGGCCACGTCGTTGGTCACCAGCATGGAGCTGAAAAAGGGCAGCAGCACCAGCACCAGGGTGACAAAGCGCATCCGCCGCTCCCCCGCCAGCAGCCGCTGGGCCAGCACAGCAAACACCCCGCACAGCTGAAAGCCCGCCACCACCGCCATCAGGCAGAAGAGCAGCACCAGCACCCGGAAGTCTATGTACCCCAGATAGGCGGCGCTGGGCGGCGTGAGGAGCATGGACAGCAGCGCGCACACCGCCGCGGCGCACAGCACCGGCTCCCGCCGCAGGGCGCCCAGCAGCACCCTTCCCGCCTGTTTCATTTTTCCATGCTCCCCTTCCGGTTTGGAATGTGAAGCCCAAAAAGAAGGACAGCCTGACGGCTGTCCTTCTTTTTGGCGGAGAAGGAGGGATTTGAACCCTCGCACGGCGTTAACCGTCTACTCCCTTAGCAGGGGAGCCCCTTCGGCCACTTGGGTACTTCTCCAAGCCGAATTCATGTTGCGTTCTTTCCATGGGCGCACCGGATGGGAAATGTGGCGGAGAGAGTGGGATTCGAACCCACGGATGCTTCCACATCGCCGGTTTTCAAGACCGGTTCCTTCAACCACTCGGACATCTCTCCACGTCCGGCCTTCAACCAAATGCGCGAGTAGTATAATATCATACTCTTCCCCGCTTGTCAACACAAACCCGGAGAAAAGGGAAAAAAGCCGGGGCCGTTTGGCCCCGGCTTTCAAATTTTCAGGCAAAGAAGGCGTGGGCGCCGATGGTGGCCACATAGGGCCGGTTGCGGGAAGCCCAGCTGCCGGGGGAGACGTAGGGGTTGACAAAATACAGAGCGTTGCCCGCGGTGTTGGCCCCCTCCAGGCACAGCTTGGCGGCAATCACGCTCTCGGCGTTGGGGGTCTTGTTGATGCTGCCGTTGGAGGCGGGGGTGAACTGGTTGCGCTGGAAGATGACCTCATACACCGTGTCGGGGAAGCGGGGGCTGGCCACCCGGTTGAGCACCACGTTGCCCACCGCAATCTTACCCTCCAGGGGCTGGTTGCCGCTCTCGGCGTTGATGATGCGGGAGAGCCAGTAGACCACGTCCTCCTGGTAGACCTCATCCCCCGAGGCGATGGGGCCGTTGCCCGTCGCCTGGATGACCACCGTGTCCGTCTCGCTGTCCCAGCTCACCCAGGCGCCCAGGGCCTGGCCCAGGATACGCACGGGAACCAGAATGTTCTGCCCCTGGGTCTTTACTCCCTCGGAGACATACAGGTAACGGCCGTTGCACTCGATATACTGGGCGCCGGGCTTGATGTTCAGCTCCAGCCCCTCCGCCCGGATCTCCGCCTGGCCGTTGGCCCACACCGCAGTAGCCTCGGGATAGAGGGCCTGGACAATGGGCCAGTAGGAGACGTAAGTGGTGCGATCCACCACCTGGGAGACGATGGCGGTCTCCACGGGGGTGCCGTTAATCGTAAAGTTAACGCCGCTCTCGGCAGCCAGCGCCTGCCCGCCCAGGGTAATACTCAGGGTGAGGCACAGCGCCGCACAAAGGGCACGTTTCTTCATGATTCAGAATCCTCCTGTTACTCGCTGTTACTTGTTCTTCATCATTTTGTAACCACATTGTAACCACTTCTCAACCAAAATGTCAATAGAAACTTTTGTCGAGAACCCGCAATCCCTTGCAGCTCTAAGAAGTTCTCTTTTCCCAAAAAGAGATTTTCAGAACTTTTTTCGTGGTTTCTCCTCTTCAATCCGCAAAAAGTTGTAACTCTTTTTTCCCGCCGCCGGGCGGCGTGTGCCTCCTCTCTCCCGCCCTCCGCCACGTCCAGAGAGGGCCGGCACCACTTCGGCCCGGACAAACTGCTTTTGCTGCTTTTTTCTGACTTTTTGTAAAATTCCTCTTGACGGCTGGGAAAAAACTGATATAATAAGACGCGTCGCTTGTGCGGCGTGTTACCCGCGGGTAATTTGAATCTCCCCGGGCGCCGTCTATCTGGAGTAGTATCGAAGTGGTCATAACGAGCACGATTGGAAATCGTGTAGCCGCTGAAACGGCTCGAGGGTTCGAATCCCTCCTACTCCGCCAGAAGCCCCTGTGATCCTCCGGGTCACAGGGGCCTTTTTCTTTCAGGGGTGGTACTGTGAAAATACTGAGACAAATCTGCCTTCTCTTCGCCCTGTGCTGGGTCAGCCAGATCATCGAGGCCCTGCTCCCCTTCCCCTTCCCGGCCAGCGTCATCGGCATGATCCTGCTGCTCCTCCTGCTGTGCACCCGG
>CALWWS010000123.1 GCA_944385305.1 uncultured Oscillospiraceae bacterium
TTTGAGGTCGCGCCCCTCTGGATGAGGCGGGCGTTGGGTGCGAAAAGGTTTTTTCGATTGCCTGTGGGGGACCTTGAATCGGGTAATCTGAAAAACGAAAGGAATTTGTACCCATGGAAATTAACGGCGAGCAGGTCAACGAGAAGGTAGCCTACGCGGAGATGGAGCTCTCCCCGGCCATTATGAAGGCACTGGACAAGAAGGGCTACGTGATGGCCACCCCCGTCCAGGCGGGGGCCATCCCCTATTTCATGCAGTGGAAGGACGTCATTGCCAAGGCCCCCACAGGGACGGGCAAGACCTTTGCCTTCGGTATCCCCATGGTGGAGCACATTGACCCTGAGAGCGACGAGGTGCAGGCCCTGGTGCTGGCTCCCACCCGGGAACTGGCGGTGCAGATCCAGGAGGAGCTGCGGGATCTGTGCGAGTTCAAGGAGGGGGTGCGCACCGTGTGCCTCTACGGCGGGGCCCCCATTGACAAGCAGATTACCACCCTGAAAAAGCATCCCCAGATTGTGGTAGCTACTCCCGGGCGGCTGATGGACCACATGAAGCGGCGCACCGTCCGGCTGGACAAGGTGCGTACCGTGGTGCTGGACGAGGCCGACCGGATGCTGGACATGGGCTTTGTGCGGGATGTGACCCGCATCCTGGATCAGATTAAAAACCGGAAGAACATGGGCATGTTCTCCGCCACCATCAGCCGGGAGGTGATGGACATCTCCTGGGTGTACCAGCGGGATCCGGTGGAGATCACCGTGCGCCCGGTGGAGGAGTCCAAGCCGGACATCACCCAGTACCGCATTGACCTGGACGGCCGGGACAGAAAGCTGGAGACCATGGTTGCCCTTATCCAGAACGGGGGATACGAGCGGGCTATCGCCTTCTGCAACACCAAGAATATGACCGACCGGCTGGCCGGGCTGCTGAAAATGCGGGACATCAGCTGCGAGGCCATCCACGGGGACATCCAGCAGCGCATCCGGGAAAAGACCCTGGACAAGTTCAAGCGGGGGGAGATGAAGGTGCTGGTGGCCACCGACGTGGCCGCCCGGGGGCTGGACATCGACGATGTGGACGCGGTGTTCAACTACGACGTGCCCGACGAGCTGGAGAACTACACCCACCGCATCGGCCGCACCGGCCGGGCCAAGCGCCACGGCGTGGCCTACACCTTTGTGGCCACCATCACCGAGGGAATCCGCATGGACGAAATCGTGCGCAACACCAAGGCGGAGGTGCAGCGGCTCAAGTACGACAAGGACGGGTGCCTCATGCTGGTGGATCAGCCGGAAAAGTAATTTTGCGGGCGGCGGGAAGCCGCCCGCATCTTGTTTAAAGGGGCCGCCGGGGCGGAATAATTCAAGAAATATAGGCTGTCCTTTAAAAGGGACGCGGGATTGGCTTGCTTTGTAACCGGGGCCATGATAGAATCGTATCGGCGGTGCATAGCCGCCCACTGAGGCACGGAGGAGAACCGAAGGAATACCATGATAGAATTTCACGCGCCCACCCTGGCGGACAAGCCCTGGGTGAATGAGCTGCTGGGCCGATCCGGCTACCGGGGCTGTGACTACAATTTTACCAACCTGTTTGTGTGGCAGCGGGCATATGGCCAGCGCATCGCCCGGGTGGGCGATTTTCTGGTTACCTATGTGTGCGGACGTATGGGGTGCAGCTACCTCTACCCCGCGGGCAGCGGGGATATGGCGGGTATCATCCGCACCCTGGGAGAGGACGCTGCCCGACGGAGGCAGCCCCTGCGCCTGGTGTGCCTTACCGGGGAGCAGGTGGAGCAGCTGGAGACCCTCTTCCCCGGCCGCTTCGCTTTTGCCGCCGACCGGGACGGATACGACTACCTCTATGAGATTGACCGTCTGGCCGACCTGGGCGGAAAAAAGCTCCACGCCAAGCGCAACCACATCAACCGCTTTGTGGAGAACAACCCCTCCTGGGTGTATGAGCCCATTACCCCGGAGAGCCTGAGCGAGTGCCTGGAGATGGACCGGGAGTGGTACCGCCGCTCCCTCCAGCGGGAGGGGGAGGCAGAGGAGCGCGATCTGGGGGACGAGGGCATTGCCCTGCGCACCGCCATGGAGCATTACCACACCCTGGGCCTGGAGGGGGGACTCATCCGGGTCTATGGGGAGGTGGTGGCCTTCACCATGGGGGATATGCTGTGCGCTGACACCTATGACGTCCACTTTGAGAAGGCCTACGGGGAGCTCCAGGGGGCCTACGCCATGATCAACCGGGAGTTTGCCCGCTGGGTGCGGGAGCATCACCCCAACGTGAAGTACCTCAACCGGGAGGACGACATGGGAGTGGAGGGACTGCGCAAGGCTAAGGAGTCCTACTACCCCGACCGGATGGTGGAAAAGCACTCTGCGGTATGGAAATAAGACAGGAGGGAGCGCTGTGGTAGAGATTCGCACATCCCGGCCCGAGGAGATGGAGGCCCAAAAGGCGCTCTGGCACAGCGCCTTTGGCGACGAGCCGCGCTATATCGACTGGTTTTACCAGTGCTGCGGAAGGACGGAGAGCCTGCTGGTACTGCTGGAGGACGGGAAGCTGGCCTCCATGCTGGCCCTGCTGCCCCAGACCCTGATGCTGTCCGGGGGGGAGCGCGCCTCGGCCTGCTATATCTACGCCCTGGCCACCGACCCCGCCGCACGCAGCCGGGGCTATGGGCGGCAGCTGCTGTGCCATGTGGATACTTATGTGAAGGGCCTGGGGGTGGACTGCGCCACCGTGGTGCCCGCCGAGCCCAGCCTGTTCAAGTTTTTCGGCACGGTGAATTTCGCTCCCTGCTTTGCCACCCGCAAGCTGGAGCTGCTGCGGGACATGGTGGGAAAAGACGCCGGGGGCGCCTGCGCCCGGAAGGTGGAGCCGGAGGAGTACAACCGCCTGCGGGACGCCCAGCTGGACGGACTGCCCGGGGTGCGCTACGGTGAGGAGCTCATCCGCTACCAGCAGGGCCTGTGCCGGATGAGCGGCGGCGGGCTCTACCGGGTGGAGGTGGACGGCCAGGCGGGCTGCGCCGCGGCGGAGTACGTAGATGAGGGCAGTGTTCTCTTCAAGGAGCTGCTTATTGCACCGGACAAAATGGCCCGGGCGGTGGCCGCCCTGGCCCAGCAGCTGCCCGGGGTGCGCTACCACGTGCGCACCCCCGCCGGGTGGGACGGCCTGTCGGGCAGCTATATCCAGCCCTTCGGCATGATCAAGTGGTACAATGAGGAAAAGCGGCAGCAGTGGGGCCAGGACAGCAAGGGCTACATGGGGCTGGGCTTTGACTGATTTTTTGGCGGAAAAAGTGCGCAGAGCCGGCTCTGTGCACTTTTTTGCAGTCCGGCGTGAGAGAGGATACAGAGAGGAGAAGACGGCATGACCCGGGAGGAGAGCAAAAGCGCCCCCTTGCTGAAGGTGGAGGATCTTCGCGTCTCCTTCTTCACCCCCCAGGGGGAGGTGCAGGCCGTGCGGGGCATCAGCTACCAGGTGAACCAGGGGGAGATTGTGGGCATTGTGGGAGAGTCCGGCTCGGGCAAGAGCGTGGAAGCCTACTCCATCCTGGGGCTGCTCCAGGCCACCGGCAGGGTGGTGGGGGGCTCCATCACCTTTGAGGGGGAGGACGTGCTGGGCTTTAACCGGGCGCAGATGGCCGCCTTCCGGGGCGGTCGGGCGGCCATGATCTTTCAAAATCCCATGACCTGCCTCAACCCCGTCTATCCCATCGGCAGCCAGCTGGTGGAGGCCCTGCGGGCCCACGACAGGACGGTCTCCCGCCGGCAGGCCAGGGAGCGGGCGGTGGAGATGCTCACTCTGGTGGGGATCAACAACGCCCCCCGGCGGATGGAGCAGTACCCCCACCAGCTCTCCGGCGGGCAGCGGCAGAGGGTGATGATCGCCATGGCCCTTATCTGCCGCCCCAGGCTGCTCATTGCCGACGAGCCCACCACCGCCCTGGACGTGACCATCCAGGCCCAGATTCTGGATTTGATGCGGCAGCTCCAGGAGAAGACCGGCATGGGGATTGTGTTTATCACCCACAACCTGGGGGTGGTGGCCCAGCTCTGCCACCGGGTGTGCGTGATGTACGGGGGAAAAATTGTGGAGCAGGGCACGGTGGAGGACATCTTCTACCGCCCCGCCCACCCCTACACCGAGGGCTTGCTTCGCTCCATGCCCCGGGTGGACGGGGAGAGCGGCCGCCGCCTGGCCTCCATCCCGGGTACGCCGGTGGATCTGCTCTGTCCTCCGGCGGGCTGTCCCTTCGCCCCCCGGTGTGGCCGGGCCATAGCCCGCTGCGCTCGGGAAATGCCTCTCCATGTAACTCTGGGGGAGGGGCACCGGGCGGCCTGCTGGCTGCTGGAGGAGACAACAGGGGAGGAAGACGGTGTGAGGGATGGATAAGCCGCGGCCTCTGGTGGAGGTATACAACCTGAAAAAGTATTTCCCTGTCAAGGGAGTGAAGGGCCCCGGGGTGCGGGCGGTGGAGGACGTGTCCTTCACCATCTCCCGGGGGGAGACCCTGGGGCTGGTGGGGGAGTCGGGCTGCGGAAAGACCACCCTGGGCCGCACCCTTCTCCAGCTCTATCCCCCCACCGCCGGGCGGATTGTGTACGACGGCGTCACCCTCTTTGAGGGGGAGGACCCCTTTCGTCCGGGCGGGCCGGGGAGGGCGGCCCGGCACACCTGCGCGGACATGCTGCCCTACCGGCGGAAGATGCAGATTATCTTCCAGGACCCCTCCGCCAGCCTGGACCCCCGCATGACGGTGGGGGAGATCATCGGCCAGGCCATCGACATCCACCGCCTGGCAGATACCCGGGCCCAGAGAGCCCAGCGGATTGGCGAGCTGCTGGCCCGGGTGGGGCTCAACCCCGCTCAGGCGGGGTGCTATCCCCACGAGTTCTCCGGCGGCCAGCAGCAGCGGGTAGGCATCGCCCGGGCCCTGGCGGTGGAGCCGGAGTTTCTCGTGTGCGACGAGCCCATCTCCGCTCTGGATGTGTCCATCCAGTCCCAGGTGATCAACATGCTGGAGGATATGCAGGCCCAGCTGGGGCTGACCTATCTGTTTATTGCCCACGATCTCAGCGTGGTGCGCCACATCTCCACCCGCATCGGGGTGATGTACCTGGGCAGGCTAGTGGAGCTGGCCCCTAGCGACGAGCTGAGCGGCCATCCCCTGCACCCCTATACCCGCACCCTGCTCTCCGCCGTGCCCGTACCCGACCCCCGGGCCAGCCGGGAGCGGAAGCGGATTGTGCTCCGGGGGGAGCTTCCCTCCCCCGTCCATCCCCCCGCCGGGTGCCCCTTTCACACCCGCTGCCCCTACGCCTTCTCCCGGTGCGGGGAGGAGCCGCCTCCCTTCCGGGAGCACGCCCCGGGGCGCTGGGCGGCCTGCCATTTGCTGAACTGACGTTCCGAAGAAGTGAAAAAGGCGGAGGAAACCGGCGCAAATCCTCGTTTTTTGTAGCCTTTGACGAATAAAACGCTGTTGCGCTGCCTGGAAATGGCATGTATAATAAACGGTGCACATCCATGAGGATAGATGAAATGAAAGAATAGGAGAGCGTATCAGTATGAAGCATATGAAGAAGCTGCTTGTGCTGGGCCTGGCCCTGGCCATGAGCGTGGGCCTGCTCACTGCCTGCTCCAACGGCAGCCAGGACGCCGGCACGGCCAACACCCCCGCCGCCACCGACTCCCAGTCCCCTGCCCCTGAGGCCAGCGACCCCGCCGAGGGCACCGCTACCGGGGACTACGGCGATTTCGCCAGCGAGCTGGTCAACCCCGGCCAGCTCATCATGGTGACCAACGCCTCCTTCCCCCCCTATGAGATGACCGACGACGCCAACAACGTTATCGGCATTGACCCGGAGATTGCCCAGGCCATCGCCGACAAGCTGGGGCTGGAGCTGGTTATCGACAACATCGACTTTGACGCCGCCCTTATCTCCGTACAGGAGAACCGGGCCGACGTGACCCTGGCGGGCCTTACCTACCGGGAGGACCGGGATCTGGTGATGGACTTCACCGATCCCTACGCCACCGGCGTGCAGGTGATCATTGTCCGTGAGGGCGACACCACCATTGCCGGCACCAATGACGATCTGCAGCTGGTGGATGCCGACGGCAACGTGCTGGAGGACATCCAGATCGGCGTGCAGCGCGGCACCACCGGCGAGATCTACTGCCAGGACGCCCACGGCGTGGATCACGTGACCAGCCTGGACAACGGCTCCGTGGCTGTGCAGGCTCTGCTCAACGACCAGGTGGACTGCGTGGTTATCGACAACGGCCCCGCCCAGGAGTATGTGGCCGCTACCCCCGGCCTGGAGATCCTGGAGGCCAGCTATGTGACCGAGCAGTACTGCGCCGCCGTGGACGAGGGCAACACCGCCCTGCTCAACGCCATCAACACCGCCCTCAACGAGCTTATTGAGGACGGCACTGTCCAGGCCATCATGGACAAGTATATCGCTGCTGAGTAAATCAAGACACCTGTTTCCGCAGAGGGGCGGCCGGCGGCCGCCCCTCTTGCGGCACTTTACGGCGCCGACTATGACAGAGAAGGGAGCGACGGCCCATGGACCTGGCTCAAACCTATGAACTGTGGCGGGCTCTGATGGTGGAGGGGGACGCCAACTGGTGGCAGACGTTTTTTGTCCGCTTCTATCAGACCTTTATCGAGGCAAACCGCTGGCAGTCCTATCTGGAGGGCGTGGGGGTCACCCTGATTGTCACCGCCGTGGCCCTGGCCATCGGCGTGGTGCTGGGCATCCTGGTGGCCATGGTGCGCACCGCCCACGACCAGCAGCGCCCCGGCCGGCCCAAAAATCCGGTGCTGGGGATTCTCAACATCATCTGCAAGGTGTATGTCACCATTATCCGGGGCACCCCCATGATGGTGCAGATTCTGATCATGGGCCTTGTGGTCTTTGCCAGCAGCCGGAACTTCACCATGGTGGGCGCCCTCACCCTGGGCATCAACTCGGGGGCCTATGTGGCGGAGATCATCCGGGGCGGTCTGATGTCCCTGGACTCCGGCCAGATGGAGGCGGGCCGCTCCCTGGGCCTGAACTACATTGACACCATGCGCTTTATCGTCATACCCCAGGCCTTCAAGGCCATTCTCCCCTCCCTGGGCAACGAGTTCATCGTCCTGCTCAAGGATACCTCCCTCATCTCCATCATCGGCGGCCAGGAGATGGTCTACTTCGCCCGGAACATCGTCAACCGCACCTTTGACGCCATGTTCCCCCTCATCGGGGCGGCGGTGATTTACCTGATCCTGGTGATGATCTTCACCTGGCTCCAGGGCAAGCTGGAAAGGAGGCTGCGTCAGGGTGATCGACGTTAAACATCTCTCCAAGTCCTTTGGGGACCACCTGGTGCTGGACGACATCAGCGAGCACATCAGCGAGGGGGAAAAGGTGGTCGTTATCGGGCCCTCCGGCTCGGGCAAGTCCACCTTCCTGCGCTGCCTCAACCTGCTGGAGCTGCCCACCAAGGGCACCATCACCTTTAACGGCACTGTCATCACCGATCCCAAGGCGGATATCGACGGGGTGCGCCGGCAGATGGGCATGGTGTTCCAGCACTTCAACCTCTTTCCCAACATGACCATCCGCCGCAACATCACTCTGGCCCCGGTGCGTACCGGGCTGATGAAGCAGGAGGAGGCCAACGACACCGCCTCCGCCCTGCTGCGCCGGGTGGGGCTGGAGGAGAAGGCGGACGCCTATCCCGGCCAGCTCTCCGGCGGCCAGAAGCAGCGCATTGCCATCGTCCGCGCCCTGGCCATGAAGCCCAAGGTGATGCTCTTTGACGAGCCCACCTCCGCCCTGGACCCTGAGATGGTGGGCGAGGTGCTGGAGGTGATGAAGGAGCTGGCCGACGAGGGCATGACCATGGTGGTGGTTACCCACGAGATGGGCTTTGCCCGGGAGGTGGGCACCCGGGTGCTCTTTATGGACGGGGGCAAGATCCTGGAACAGAACGAGCCCCACGCCTTCTTCGCCAATCCTCAGCAGGCCCGCACGAAGGAGTTTCTCTCCAAGGTGCTGTAAGCATAAAAACGGCGCAGCCGCAAGGCTGCGCCGTTTTTTGATATCCAGAGCGTTCAGCGGGGCAGATCCCGCTTGGCCGCGGCGGCGTCCAGCCGTTCCAGCGCGGCCTGGAGGTGCCGCCGGGGACAGGCCAGCACCAGCCGCTCCCACCCCGCGCCCTCGGAACCGAAGATGTAGCCCTCGTCGGCGAAGAGCAGAGCCTCCTCCTTCATAAAGGTCTCCAGCTCCCTGGCCTCCAGTCCCAGGCAGGAGAAGTTGGCCCACAGCAGATAGGTGCCCTCCAGGGGCGAAACCTCTACGCTGGGGAATTTTTCTGCCAGAAACTCCTTTGCGTATTCGTAATTGCCCCGGATATGTTCCAGCAGGGCGTCCAGCCAGGCCTCCCCCTCCTCATAGGCCGCCCGGGCGGCGGCCAGGCCGAAGTAGCCGTTGTAGAAGCCGGTGTAGCCCGTGGCCTTCTCCTCAAACTGCCGGCGCAGCCGGGGATTGGGGATGATGACGCTGGCGGTGGTCAGGCCGGCCAGATTGAAGGTCTTGCTGGCCGAGGTGGCCAGGATGCAGTTTTCCTCCAGCGCGGCAAAGACGGTGTGCCGGTGGGGCGAAAAGACAAAATCGAAGTGGATCTCATCGGCGAAGACCAGCACCTGGTGGGCCCGGCAGATGTCCGCTACCCGGCTCAGCTCCTCCCGGGTCCACACCCGGCCGGTGGGAGTGTGGGGGGAGCAGAGGAGGAGCAGCTTGGCCTCCGGCCGGGCACACAGGGCCTCCAGGTGGTCAAAGTCCATCTCCCAGCACCCGTCAGTATGCTTCAGGGGGTTGGGCAGCAGAGTGCGGCCCAGGGCGCCGGGCACCTTGCGGAAAGGGGGATAGGCGGGGGGCTGATAGATAATGCCGTCCCCAGGCTGGGTAAAGGCGTGGACGGCCTGGCCGATGGCGTGTACCACCCCGAAGGCGGGAACAATCCACTCCGGCTGTATCGCCCAGCCGTGGCGGCGGGCCATCCAGCCCCGCACGGCGTCCAGATAGCCCTGCGCAGGCACGGTAGAGCCGTACACCCCGAAGGCCGCCGCCCGGTGGAGGGCCTGGGCAATCTCCGGGGCCACGGGCAGGTCCATGTCGGCCACCGAGAAGGGGATCACGTCCTCCCGGTCAATGCCCCGCTCATCCAGCTCAGCCCACTTCTCCGCCCCCATATTCCGCCGGGGGCGCAGGGTAGTAAAATCATACATGGCGGACAACCTCTCCTTCCCCCAAAAGGGGGACGGCAAAAGCCGTCCCCCCGTTTTGCGCAAATTACTCCGCCGAGATCATGTAGTAGTACACCGGCTGTCCCCCGGAGAGCAGCGTGATCTCCGCGTTGGGACAGGCGTCGGTAAAGAGCTTGAGCACCTTCTGAGCCTCCCGCTCAGTCACGTCCGCCCCGTAGAAAATATTGATGAACTCCGCGTTCTGCTGGGGCTTGGCCTCAGCCAGGCGGCGCAGCAGCTTATCCAGCTTCCGGTCGGTGCCGAAGAGCTGGTGCTCCGCCAGGGCCAGGTAGTCTCCCCGCTTGATGGCAAAGCCGTCAAAGTCGGAGTCCCGGGCGGCGTAGGTGACCTCGCAGGTGTGGACGCTGCCCATAGCCTCAGTCATGGCGGACACGTTGTCCGCCTCTTCCGCCTCGGGGTCCATGGACATCAGGGCGGTAATGCCCTGGGGCACCGTTTTGGTGGGGATGACCACCACCCGCTTCCCCTCTGCCAGGGCGCCGCACTGCTGGGCGGCCATAATGATGTTCTTGTTGTTGGGCAGCACAAAGACAATCTCCGCCGGGGTGCGGTCGATCTCCCGGAGGATGTCATCGGTGGAGGGATTCATGGTCTGCCCGCCGCTGATTACCCCATCAGCCCCCAGGTCGTGGAACACGGCGGCCAGCCCCTCACCGGCGGCCACAGCCACCACGCCGTACTTCTTCTCCGGCGGGGCCACCTTCCGCTGGCCGGAGGAGGCGGAATCACCCTCCTCCAAATCGTCGGTGCTCTGAATGTGGCGCCCGGCAGCCAGATCCTCAGCCTGGGTGCGCATGTTCTCAATCTTGGCCAGCTCCAGGGTGCCGTACTTCTGAGCCTCGGTGAGGGCGGCGCCCGGGATGTCGGTGTGGATGTGTACCTTAAATGCGTCGTCGTCCTCGCCAATGACCAGACTGTCACCAATGCTGTTCAGATAGGCCTGGAAGGCCTCCAGGCTCTTCCCCTTCTCCTTGCGCACGATAAACACCGTGTCAAAGGTGAAGGTGATCTCCTCGGCGGCAATGGCGGCATAGTCGGTCTTCTGCTCGCCCTGGGTCCCTTCCGCTTCCTCCTGGGGCAGTTCGGCCCCCCGCAGGGAGTCCAGCATGCCCTGGAGAATGACCAGAAAGCCCTTGCCGCCCGCGTCCACCACGCCGGCCTTTTTCAGCACCGGGTTTTGGTTGATGGTGTTGTCCAGGGCGATCTGCCCCTCGGCAATGCTGGCCTCCAGCACGGCCTCCGGGTCGTCGGGGGTCTGCCGGGCGGCGTCGGCCGCCTTGGCGGCAGCCAGGCGGGAGACGGTGAGAATGGTACCCTCGGCGGGCTTCATCACCGCCTTGTAGGCGGCAGCCACGCCGTAGTCCAGGGCGATGGCCAGATCACGGCCGTCAATGGTGTCTTTGTCCTTGACGGCCTTGGCAAAGCCCCGGAAAAGCAGGGACAGGATCACGCCCGAGTTGCCCCGGGCTCCCCGCAGCAGGGCGGATGCGGTCACTGCCGCCGCCTCCCCGGCGGTCTTGGGCTGCTTCTTGCGCAGCTCAGCCGCGGCGGTGGAGATGGTCAGGCTCATGTTGGTGCCCGTGTCGCCGTCGGGGACGGGGAATACGTTAAGCTCGTTGATCTGCTGCTTTTGCTGATTGATGGCTGCCGCCGCGTGGATAATGGCCTGGGCAAACGACGCGCCGTCAATGCACTGTCTCATGTCTGTCTTCCTTCCTTTCGATGGGACGTCGTTCAGCCAATGACCATGGAGTCCACGCACACATCCACACTGCGCACTTCCGCGCCGGTGAAGCGGCTGACGTCGTACTTTACCCGGTTCATAATGGAGCGGGAAATGGCCATCAGATTGACCCCATTGTCCACAATGATGTGCAGCTCAATGGAGACCGAAGAGTCCTCGTGGTAGGTGACTTTTACGCCCTTGGACATGGATTCCCGCCGCAGCAGATGCACCAGCCCGTCGGTCTTGGAGCGCACGGCCATGCCCTTGACGCCGTAGCAGTTGGTGGCTGCGGCGCCGGTGATGTTGGTGAATACGTCGCGGCTGATGAGGATCTCGCCCTTTTCGGTTTGCAGCTTCATGGGATCCCTTCCTTTCCCGGGAGATGCCGGCGGAATACCCGCTGAAAAGCGGGCTGAATAGTTCTCATTCGTTGTTATATTGTATTCTATTTTCGGTAAAATTACAAGGGCAAAAACATTTGATTCCCCACTTGTAATTTCGCCGGGAAGCGTGTACACTGAGAACATGGAGTTTACCAATTTTTTTCGGTTAGAAGGAGGTTGTGGTCATATGAGGAAATTGTTTGTCACCCTGGTCAAATGCGCGGTGCTGCTGGTGGTGGTGTTCGGTCTGCTGTACGCCGCCGTGATCTACTGGGACAAGATTGTGGGCCTGTTTGGAAAGGCCAAGCAGCTGTGCGCTGAGAAGGCCGCCTGCTGCTGCCGCAGGGAGCACGACGACTACGCCGACTGGGACGAATAAGGGTTAAAAATGTCCGGCCGATAGGCCGGACATTTTTTATTGCTCTGCTCTGACGCTGTCCAGGGCAAAGAGAGCCGCCCCCAGGGCCCCGCTCAGGTCGGGTTCATCCGCCACCCACAGGGGGGCGCCCAGCCGCTCCTCCAGGGCGGCCACCACCCCCCGGTTGCGGGCCACGCCCCCGGTCATCATATAGGGGCCCGTGCCCCCCGCCCGGCTGACCAGGGCGGCGGTTTTGGAGGCCACCGCCTTGTTCAGTCCGTGGACGATGTCCTGGGCGCTGTGGTTGTCCGCGATGAGGGAGATGACCTCCGACTCGGCAAAGACGGTGCACATGCTGGAGATGGTGAGATCCTGCTGCCAGCGCAGGCCCATCTGGCTCATGTCGGGCAGGGAGAGCTCCAGGGTGCGGGCCATCATCTCCAGAAAGCGGCCGGTGCCCGCCGCGCACTTGTCATTCATCACAAAGTTGGTCACCGCTCCCTCCCCGTCCAGGCAGATCACCTTGCTGTCCTGGCCGCCGATATCCACAATGGTGCGGGCGGCGGGGTTGAGGTGGTGGGCCCCCCGGGCGTGGCAGGTGATCTCGGTGACCTGGCCGGTGGCGAAGGGGATGCTGCCCCGGCCGTAGCCGGTGGCCACCACCGCCGCCATGTCCTCCAGCATGCAGCCTGCCAGGGCGGCAAAGGCCTTCTCCGCCCCCACGCTGGCCTTGGGGCCGGTGCGCACAATGGCGCTGGCCTTCAGATTGCCCTGGAGATCCAGCACCACCACGTTGGTGGTGGTGGAGCCGCTGTCGATGCCAGCCACGTACTGTCCCCGGGCGGTGTGGACGGCGGGGGCCTGGATTTGCAGGCCCAGCCGCTCCACAAAGGCGGCCAGACGGGTGGCCAGCTGGCCCGCCGGCTGGGGGGTAAAGTCGCTTTCGATCTTCAGAATGGGCAGGGCGGTCTCATGGCGCAGAGTCTCGTACTCAAAGGAGTAGTAGTCGCAGAATTTCACTGTGTGGTAGATGAGCCCCGCAAGGCCGGGCCGGTTGAACAGAGCCTGCCGCCCGGCGATCTCGTCCATGCGCAGGCAGGGGATCTGACCCAGCAGGGCGGCGGCGTAGGCGTCCATCAGAGCCTCCAGATTGTCCTCCCCCTCCGGCAGGGGGGCGGCGGCCCGGTTGCCCCCGCAGGTGAAGTCCTCCACCGGCAGGGGGGACTGGCGGCGCAGCTGCTCCAGCAGCCCCGCCCCCACTCTGGCACCCACCACCGCCAGATAGGGCCCGGCGGGCAGGGGAGCGGGGGGCGCGAAGGCGGCGCGGAAGGCAGCGGGGTCAAAGGGTACGCCGGTAAAGGCGCCGTACTCCGCCGCCAGGCGCAGCAGCTCCGCCTTCAGCCGTTCCCGGGCGCAGGGGCCGTCGTGGTGGGGGAGATCCAGCAGGAAGAGAAAGTCCAGCTCCCCACGGGCCAGGAGCACGTCGTAGGTGCGGCGCACCGAGTCACAGCAGTTGACCAGCACCAGCTGGCGTACCCCGCCCTGCTTGCAGTGTTCCAGCACCGCCTTGGCATGGCAGCAGAAGTGGTTGTGAGTCACCCCCTCGGAAAAGGTGAACTCCTCCGCCTCCCGGTTGAGGAGCACCGGCTGGCCGCCCAGGGCGCGCAGCAGCTCCACGGGGGTGTACTTACAGGTGTATCCAATCTCGCTCATGCCTGTCCCTCCAGCTGCTCCAGGAAGGCCTGGAGCCTTGTGACCATCTGCCCGTCGTTCACGTTGCCTGAGTCGCAGCCGTCCCCGTCCAGCACCAGGGTGGGGAAGCCGGCGGCCTCCAGCGTCTGCTTGGCGTACTGGGCGGCCCCTGAGGTCTGCTTGCAGCCCCAGTGGCAGAAGTAGATGACCCCGTGGCAGTTGAGGGCCTTTGCCATCTCCAGCGCCCGCTCCACACGCCGCCGGGCCCCGCCGTTGTACCCGCTCTCCACCAGGCGGCGGGCCATGGACTCGTAGGGGCGGTCGGGGTCAATGGCGGAGGAGAGCCCGTCGAAGGTCATATCGCAGCTGACTACCTCGCACCGGCCGCTCAGGCACAAAATTTCATGCATGGAGCTCTGCCAGTGGGGGAGGGTGTGCATCCACAGGATGCGCCGGCCCTCCAGCTTCTCGGGCAGGCGGGCGGTCTCCTGCCGGAGAAGGGCGGCGTGCCGGGCGGCCTGGGGGGTACCCAGCAGCATGTGGAGGGCCAGCATGGAGAACATCTCGGCGCTCATCTCCTCCCGCTGGCTGCGCTTGGCGCGCAGGCGCAGGTACTGCCGGTAGTCCTCCGCTGTGGCGGCGCTGTGTACCAGCGCCTGACGCAGCTTGCCCTTGTCCAGCTTTTTGCCGCTGCACTGCTCCAGAAAGGCGCCCATCTCCCGCAGCTGGCCGGCCACATAGGCCAGGTCGGCGGGGGAGTCGGCCAGAGGCACATCCACCGTAAATCGGGGCACCTGATAGTGCTGGGCCAGGCGGCGGAAGGTGAGCTGGTTGGCGTCGCAGGCCAGGGAGGTGTTGAGCACGCACAGGGGGGCGGGCATCACTCCCGACTCCGCCAGGCCAAGCAGCAGCTTGTGATAGGAGCAGTAGCTCTCCGGCACGCCGCGCTCCTCTGCAATCTCAATAAAGGGCCGCTCGGCGGCGGTGGACACCAGGTAGCAGGAGAGCCCCTCGGGAAGCATGGGGGTGATATCCAGGGCGTGGAGCAGCTCGCAGGGCATAAAGACGTTGACGCAGGCGCACTGCCCCGCCCGGCCCAGCGCCTTGGCCATCAGAGGGGATGTAACCCCCTGGAGGTAACTGCGGGCGCGGAGCATCCCCTTGGGGGGCACGTACCGCATCTGGGCGCCTACAAATTGGTAGGCGGTGCTCAGCAGCCGGCGGGCCCGCTCCGGGTGGGCGGGAAGCTGCCTGGCCACCAACTGGCCGAAGGTGCGAACCACATTTTCGTTCAAACCGGATTCCTCCCTGGAAGAAAAAGCGGGATACAGAAAAAACGGGATGGCCGTCAGCCATCCCGTTTTTCGTTTGGAGCAGGTGACGAGGCTCGAACTCGCTACCTCCACCTTGGCAAGGTGGCGCTCTACCAGATGAGCTACACCTGCAAGCGACGTGGGCTATTATAACCGAAAAGGGACAGACTGTCAAGAGGGAAAATAAAACTTCTGTTCCTTGCCTGCCTGGGGCATACCTTGACACGGCGCTTTCCCATACGATATTATAATCAGATAGGACTTTACTTGAATTGCGAGGAGATATTCCCCATGGCTAAGAGCACGTCATCCAAGAGCTACGGCAACGACTCCATCTCCGCCCTGAAGGGGGCCGACCGGGTGCGCAAGCGCCCGGGGGTCATCTTCGGGTCGGATGCCCTGGAGGGCTGCGAGCACGCCGTGTTTGAGATTTTGTCCAACGCCATCGACGAGGCCCGGGAGGGCCACGGCAGCCTGATCGTTGTCACCCGGTACGAGGACAAGTCCATCGAGGTGGAGGACTTCGGCCGAGGCTGCCCGGTGGACTGGAACGAGAAGGAGCAGAAGTACAACTGGGAGCTGGTGTTCTGCGAGCTCTACGCCGGCGGCAAGTACGGCGAGGGGGAGGGGGACAACTACGAGTACTCCCTGGGCCTCAATGGCCTGGGCTCCTGCGCTACCCAGTATGCCAGCGAGTATTTTGACGCGGTGATCCACCGGGACGGCTATACCTACTCCCTCCACTTTGAAAAGGGGGAGAACATCGGCGGGCTGAAAAAGGAGCCCTACGACGGGAAGAAGACGGGCTCCCGCTTCCACTGGAAGCCGGATCTGGAGGTGTTTACCGATATCGACATCCCGGCGGACTACTACCTGGACGTGCTCAAGCGGCAGGCGGTGGTCAACGCGGGGGTCACCTTCCGCTTCCGCAACCAGGTGGGGGGAAAGTTTGAGACCACCGACTTCAAGTATGAAAACGGCATTGTGGACTATGTGTCCGAGCTGGCGGGGGAGAACAGCCTCACCCAGCCGGTGTTCTGGCAGACCGAGCGCCGGGGCCGGGACCGGGAGGACAAGCCGGAGTACAAGGTGAAGCTGTCGGTCTCCTTCTGCTTTTCCAACACGGTGCAGGTCATCGAGCACTACCACAACTCCTCCTGGCTGGAGCACGGCGGCTCCCCGGAGAAGGCGGTGAAGTCCGCCTTCGTCTCCGGCATTGACGCCTATCTGCGCGGCCAGAACAAGTACCAGAAAAACGAGAGCAAGATCACCTGGGCGGACATCGAGGACTGCCTGGTGCTGGTGAGCAACAACTTCTCCACCCAGACCTCCTACGAGAACCAGACGAAAAAGGCCATCAACAACAAGTTCGTCCAGGAGGCCATGACCGATTTCCTCAAGAGCCAGCTGCAGGTCTACTTCATCGAGACCCCCTTTGACGCGGAGAAGATCGCCGAGCAGGTGCTGGTGAACAAGCGCAGCCGGGAGAGCGCGGAGAAGGCACGGCTGAACATCAAGAAGAAGCTCTCGGGCAGCGTGGACATTGCCAACCGGGTGCAGAAGTTTGTGGACTGCCGCACCAAGGACACCACCCGGCGGGAGCTGTATATTGTGGAGGGCGACTCCGCCCTGGGCAGTGTGAAGCTCAGCCGGGACGCGGAGTTTCAGGGAATTATGCCCGTGCGGGGCAAGATCCTCAACTGCCTGAAGGCCGACTACGCCAAGATCTTCAAAAGCGAGATCATCACCGACCTCTTGAAGGTGTTGGGCTGCGGGTGCGAGGTGAACGACAAGCGGGCCAAGGACGTGGCCGCCTTCGACCTGATGAACCTGCGCTGGAACAAGATTGTCATCTGCACGGATGCCGACGTGGACGGCTTTCAGATCCGCACCCTGATCCTCACCATGCTCTACCGCCTCACCCCCACCCTGATCCAGCGGGGGTATGTGTATATCGCCGAGTCCCCCCTCTATGAGATCACCTATAAGGAAAAGACCTGGTTTGCTTACTCCGACAAGGAGAAAAACGACATCGTGGGAGGTGAGCTGGCGGGGAAGAAGTGCACCATCAACCGCTCCAAGGGCCTGGGCGAGAACGACCCGGAGATGATGTGGCTGACCACCATGAACCCCGCCACCCGGCGGCTCATCAAGGTGATGCCCGAGGATGTGGAGCGCACCGCCGCCGCCTTCGATCTCCTGCTGGGCGACAACCTCCAGGGGCGCAAGGATCACATTGCGGAAAACGGGTATAAATACCTGGAGCTGGCGGATATCTCCTGACGGGCGGGACGCGCCCGCCAATCCCCCCATGAAAAAAGGATGAGAGAACATGGCAAAGAAGAAGACCCCCGAGGAGGGGGTAAAAAGAGTTGACAACCCCAACGTGATGGGCCTGCGGCCCGAGGTGCTGGAGCAGCCCATCACCCAGACCCTGGAGCTCAACTACATGCCCTACGCCATGAGCGTGATTGTCTCCCGGGCCATCCCGGAGATTGACGGCTTCAAGCCCTCCCACCGCAAGCTGCTCTACACCATGTACAAGATGGGCCTGCTCTCCGGGGCACGCACCAAGAGCGCCAACATTGTGGGCCAGACCATGAAGCTCAACCCCCACGGAGACGCCGCCATCTACGACACCATGGTGCGCCTCTCCCGGGGCTACGGCGCCCTGCTCCACCCCCTGGTGGACTCCAAGGGCAACTTCGGCAAGGTGTACTCCCGGGACATGGCCTGGGCGGCCAGCCG
>CALWWS010000124.1 GCA_944385305.1 uncultured Oscillospiraceae bacterium
CAGGTGGTGGAGCGCCCCGCCCCCGGCATTGCGGAGGCCATGCGCGCTCACTCCCTGCAAATCACCCCCCGCGCCATGCTCAGCCGGGCCACGGCGGGCATCCGCAAAGGGGCGCTCATCGGCAACCTGCCGGGCAGCCCCAAGGCGGTGACCGAGTGCCTGGAGTACATCCTCCCCGCCCTGGGCCACGGCCTGGAGATTTTAAAGGGGACCGCGGGCGAGTGCGCCCGTTGATATAAAACAGAAGTCCCAAATTCTCCGAGCCCGTCCGCCTAAAGCCGGAAGGAGCCGGCCACGGCGGCGGGCCGGGGCGCGCCCGGAAACAGACGCGCCTACCATTTTGTAAAGGAGAATGCACCATGAAGAAGAAACTGTTGTCCCTGTCCCTGGCCCTGGCTCTGGGCCTCACCCTGGCCGCCTGCTCCTCCGGCACCCCGGGCGCGGCGGACACCCCCGCCCCGTCGGAGAGCGCCGCCCCCGCCGGGGAGCAGACCGAGGTGGTGGTCTTTGCCGCCGCCTCTCTGGAGGCCACCCTGACGGAGATCGCGGAAATGTACAAAGAGGTGGCCCCCGACGTAAAGCTCACCTTCACCTTCGACTCCTCGGGCACCCTGAAGACCCAGATTGAGGAGGGGGCGGTGTGCGACCTCTTCCTCTCCGCCGCCCAGAAGCAGATGAACCAGCTGGACGCCGCCGACGCCACGGGGACCAACGAGGGCCTGGACTTTGTCTACTCCGACACCCGCATGGACTTTGTGGAGAACAAGGTGGTGCTGGCCGTGCCGGAGGACAACCCCAGGGACATCCAGTCCTTCTCCGATCTGGCCACCGACAAGCTCTCCCTGCTGTGCATCGGCAATGAGGACGTGCCCGTGGGCTCCTACTCCCTGGAGATTCTGGACACCCTGGGCATCGACATCGCCGCTCTGGAGGCGGACGGCAAGGTGACTTACGGCACCAACGTCTCCGAGGTAGCCAACCAGGTGAAGGAGGGCGCGGTGGACTGCGGCATCATCTACGCCACCGACGCCTTTACCTATGAGCTCACCGTGGTGGACGAGGCCGAGCCCGACATGTGCAGCCAGGTCATCTACCCCGCCGCCGTGATGAAGAGCGGCACGGCCGCCGAGGCGGCCCAGGCCTTCCTGGACTACCTGCACACCGACGCCGACGCCATCGCCGTGCTGGAGGGCGTTGGGTTTACAGTTGTGTAATTCTGCGAGGCATTCGCTATTAACGGGGGCCCGCCGCTCCGGCGGCGGGCCCTTTCCAAAAAGGCAGGTGCTCGGTTTGGATCTCTATCCCCTCTTCAACTCCCTGCGCATCGCCGCCCTCTCCACGGCAATCATCTTCTTTGTGGGCATCGCCGCGGCCTGGTGGGTGGCCAAGCTGCCCCGGCTGGCCAAGGGGGTGCTGGACGTGGTGCTCACCCTGCCCCTGGTGCTCCCCCCCACGGTGGTGGGCTACTTCCTGCTGCGGCTGCTGGGCCCCAGGCGGGTGCTGGGCCTGTGGTTTCTGGAGACCTTTGATCTCCGGCTCACCATGGTGTGGTACGCGGCGGTGGTGGCCTCGGCGGCGGTGGCCTTCCCCCTGATGTACCGCACCGCCCGGGGGGCCTTCGAGTCCTTTGACCAGACCCTCTCCCACGCCGGGCGCACCCTGGGCCGCTCCAACGTGTGGATCTTCTGGCGGGTCACCCTGCCCTGCTGCCGCCAGGGGATTCTGGCGGGCACGGTGCTCTCCTTCGCCCGGGCCCTGGGGGAGTACGGGGCCACCGCCATGATCGCGGGCTACACCCCGGGCAAGACGGCCACCATCTCCACCACGGTCTACCAGCTCTGGCGCACCGGGGACGACGGGGGGGCCATGAAGTGGGTGCTCATCAACCTGGCCATCTCGGCGGCGGTGCTGCTCACGGTGAATATGCTGGAGAAGAAGGACCGCCGCCCCCGCCGCCGGGTGGAGCCCGTGTCCGGGGAGGTGGGCTAGATGTCCCTGGTGGTGGATATCCGCAAGCGCTTGGGCCCCTTCCGGCTGGACGTGGCCTTTGAGGCCCCCGGCGGCTCGGTCACCGGGGTGCTGGGGGCCTCGGGCTGCGGCAAGAGCGTCACCCTCCAGTGTATCGCGGGCATTCAGCGGCCCGACGAGGGCTACATCGCCCTGGACGGCCGGGTGCTCTTTGACTCTTCCAAGGGGGTGAACCTGCCCCCCCAGCGGCGGCAGGTGGGCTACCTGTTCCAGAGCTACGCCCTCTTTCCCAACCTGACGGTGGAGCAGAACATCGCCGCCGGGGTGAAGGAGCGGGGGGAGCGGCGGGAGACCGTCCGCCGTCTGGCGGCGGCCTTCCGGCTGGAGGAGCTGCTGCACAAGTACCCCCGCCAGCTCTCCGGCGGGCAGCAGCAGCGGGCCGCCCTGGCCCGCATTCTGGCCTCGAAGCCCCAGGCCCTGCTGCTGGACGAGCCCTTCTCCGCCCTGGACAGCTACCTGAAATGGCAGGTGGAGCTGGAGCTGGCGGATCGCCTCGCCCCCTTCCCCGGCCCGGTGCTCTTTGTCACCCACAGCCGGGACGAGGTGCAGCGCCTGTGCCGCCAGGTGTGCGTGCTGGACTCGGGCAAATCCCAGCCCCTCCAGCCCACCCGCGCCCTCTTTGAGGCCCCCGCCACCCTCTCGGCCTGCCTGCTCTCGGGGTGCAAGAACATCACCCGGGCCAGGGCCCTGCCCGACGGCCGGGTGGAGGCCCTGGACTGGGGGGCGGTACTCACCCCCGCCGCCCCGCCCCCGGCGGGGCTGACCCACCTGGGGGCGCGGGCCCACCACCTGGTGCCTGTGGAGGGGCCGGGGGAGAACGCCCTGCCCTGCCGGGTGGTGCGGGTGGTGGAGGAGCTGTTCTCCACCGTGGTGATGCTCGCCACCCCCGGCGGGGGGGAGGGCTTCTCCCTGCTGCGGCTGGAGCTGCCCAAGGAGCAGTGGGCCCCTCTCTCCGGCCGGGAGACGGTGTGGCTGCGCATCCCGCCGGAGAGCATTCTCCCCCTGCGGGGGTAACCGGCCGGGGGCCTGTGCTCCTTCCACGCTTCCCCGGCGGAGGAGCGTGAAAGAAGCGCACAATTTATTGGCAAATGGCCGCAAAAAATCCCCCTCCCGGACGGGAGGGGGATTTCTTTGCGGTTTTTTATTTCTGTTTGCCCAGCTCCATATTCTTCTCATAGGCGGCCAGCACGGCCTGGATGGCGGCGGCCCGGAAGCCCCG
>CALWWS010000125.1 GCA_944385305.1 uncultured Oscillospiraceae bacterium
GATCCAGGGCCACATGCTCCCCGGCCAGAATGTCCATGCCCAGCTTCAGAGTGGCCAGAGCGGAGTAGAGCTGCGCCCGCATGAAGTTGGCAAAATCCAAAACAGCCTCAGGGGAGCGGACCAGCAGCGGCCGTCCCTCCTCCAGTCCGGTGATGGGCTCGCCGGACAGGTAGTTGTACAGCACCAGTCCGCCGGCGTCCGCCGCCCCCTCCACCGCCGACTGGAACATGGCGGTATACAGGGCATTCATGTCGGGGGTCCGACCCAGGGCGGTCAGCAGGCCGCGGAACACCTGGGCCCAGGCGTTGATCTCATTTGTGCAGTTGTTGCAGTGGACCATGGCCACCGGCTTTCCGGTGGGGGTGGTCACCATGTCGATCTCGGGATAGACCTTGGAAAGCGCCCTTTCCAGCACGATCATGGCAAAAACGCTGGTACCTGCGGAGACGTTGCCGGTGCGCTCGGCCACAGCATTGGTGGCGGTCATGCCGGTACCCGCGTCTCCCTCGGGGGGACACAGGGGGATACCGGCCTGGAGCGTCCCGGTGGGATCCAGAAGCTTGGCGCCCTCAGCAGTAAGAGTGCCAGCCTCCTCACCAGCGCACAGCACACCGGGCAGAATATCACGCAGTTTCCAGGGGTACCCGCCCTCGGCGGCCAGAGTGTCAAAGGAGGCCATCATACCCTCATCATAGTCGCACTTTGCGCTGTCAATGGGGAACATGCCGCTGGCCTCACCCACACCCAAAACCTTGCGCCCGGTTAGCTTATAGTGAACATATCCCGCCAGGGTAGTGAGATAGGCGATATCCTTTACATGCTTCTCGCCGTTGAGCATAGCCTGGTAGAGGTGGGCGATGGACCATCTCTGGGGAATGTTGAACCGGAAGCGCTGGGTGAGGGCCTCGGCAGCCTGGCCGGTAATGGTGTTTCGCCAGGTGCGGAAGGGGACCAGCAGCTGGTCGTCCCTGTCCAGGGCCACATAGCCGTGCATCATGGCCGAGAAGCCCATGGCAGCCACCCTGGTCAGCTCCACACCGTACCTGGCGGCCACATCGGCCTTCAGCCGGGCGTAGGCGTCCTGAAGGCCGGCCCACACGTCCTCCATAGCGGACGCTCTCCGGAGCGACATCCTTGACGGCGTCTATCAAAAGCGAATGCTCCTGCCTACCGAACAGTTGCTGTGTCAGCGCTTTGATGTGAGCCGTCAGACTGTGCGCCAGGCTCTCTCTGTGTTGGCCACAGAGGGGCTTATTGAGCGCAGGCAGGGCAGCGGATCCCATATCCTCCAGCGCAAAGAAGCCGCTGGAGCTCCTCGGCGAACTGTGGCTGTGGTTACCACTTATATTAGCAACTATATTTTTCCCTCCATTCTTCGGGAGATTGAAACCGTCCTGGCCACCCACAACAGCGCCCCCACTCTCTATGCCACCCAGAACCAGGTATCCAATGAGCGCCGTATTCTCCAGTCCTTGCTGGACGGAAACCTGCCCGACGGCATTTTGGTAGAGGGAACCAAGACCGGATTGCCCAATCCCAACCTGGACCTCTACCACAAGCTGATTGATCAGGGCGTGCCCATGGTCTTTATGCACGGCATCTATCCTGAGCTCTCCGGCTGTCTGTCCGTGTTGGACGACAACTACAACGGCAGCCGCCAGCTGGTGCAGTACCTGTATGAAAAGGGGCACCGTTCCATTTCCGGCATTTTTAAAAATGACGACCTGCAGGGACTGCAGCGCTATGCCGGATACACCGACGCACTGCGGGATCTGGGCTTGCCTCTGGAGGATCAGCGTGTGTTCTGGTACAATACCGAAACCAAGGCGCTGCTCCTCTCTGACGATGTCTTTTGGAAGCAGGCCGCAGATGTATTGCACAACTGCACTGCTCTGGTGTGCTACAATGACGAAATTGCTTCTCGGTTGGTTGGGCTGCTGCTCAAGCAAGGGGTGCGTATTCCAAACGAGATCGCCGTAGTCAGCTTTGATAACAGCCATTATAGCGCACTCTCCTCCCCCTCTATTACCTCACTGTCCCACGGAGAATACAATGTAGGCCGCATGGCGGCAGAGCTGCTCATTAAACTCTTTGATGGCGAGCGCGGCAAATCTCAGCTGGCCCCCTGGACCCTGGTCGCCCGCCAGAGCAGCTAGGCGGACACAGGATGATAATTTTATTCAAAAACAAACAAGCCGCCCCGATCCGCATAGATCGGGGCGGCTTGTTTGTTGCTCAATTTGTTCTTACAGCTTACTTTCTGGGATTCTTGATAGCGGCCTGAGCGGCAGCCAGGCGGGCAATGGGTACCCGGAAGGGAGAGCAGGACACATAGTCCAGACCCACATTGTGGCAGAACTCCACGGAGGAGGGGTCGCCGCCGTGCTCGCCGCAGATGCCCAGCTTCAGGTCGGGGCGGGTCTTGCGGCCCAGCTCGGCAGCCATCTTCACCAGCTTGCCCACACCGGTCTGATCCAGGCGGGCAAAGGGATCGCTCTCATAGATCTTGTTGGTGTAGTAGGCGTCCAGGAACTTGCCAGCGTCGTCGCGGCTGAAGCCGAAGGTCATCTGGGTCAGGTCGTTGGTGCCGAAGGAGAAGAACTGGGCCTCCTTGGCAATCTCGTCGGCGGTGAGGGCGGCGCGGGGGATCTCGATCATGGTACCCACCATGTAGGTCATGTCGCTGCCGGCAGCCTTGATCACAGCGTCAGCGGTCTCCACCACGGTCTTCTTCACAAAGGCCAGCTCCTTGACCTCGCCCACCAGGGGGATCATGATCTCAGGCACGATCTTCCAGTCGGGGTGCTTGGCGTTGACGTTCAGAGCGGCCTTGATGACGGCCCGGGTCTGCATGGCGGCAATCTCGGGATAGGTGACCGCCAGACGGCAGCCGCGGTGGCCCATCATGGGGTTGAACTCGTGCAGGGAGGCGATAATGGCCTTAATGTCGGCCACGCTCTTGCCCATGTCCTTGGCCAGCAGCTCAATGTCGGCCTCCTCGGTGGGCACAAACTCGTGCAGCGGGGGATCCAGGAAGCGCACGGTCATGGGACGGCCCTCCAGGGCCTCGTACATGGCCTCAAAGTCGCCCTGCTGCATGGGCTCCAGCTTGGCCAGGGCCTTCTCCCGCTGCTCCACGGTGTCGGAGCAGATCATCTCACGGATGGCAGGAATGCGGTCGGCCTCAAAGAACATGTGCTCGGTGCGGCACAGGCCGATGCCCTGGGCGCCGAACTTCACCGCCTGGGCGGTATCCCGGGGGTTGTCGGCGTTGGTGCGTACCTTCAGGTCGCGGAACTGGTCAGCCCAGGCCATAATGCGGCCGAACTCGCCGGAGATAGAGGCGTCCACCGTGGGAATGGCCTCGCCGTAGATGTTGCCGGTGGAGCCGTCCAGGCTGATCCAGTCGCCCTCCACATAGGTGCGGCCGGCCAGCTCAAACTTCTTGTTCTCCTCGTCCATCTTGATGGCGCCGCAGCCGGAGACACAGCAGGTGCCCATGCCGCGGGCCACCACGGCGGCGTGAGAGGTCATGCCGCCGCGGACGGTGAGGATGCCCTGGGAGGCCACCATGCCCTCGAT
>CALWWS010000126.1 GCA_944385305.1 uncultured Oscillospiraceae bacterium
TACAACTTTGTGGCCAGCCAGTCGGACAACTGCCTCACCGTACCCGTGCAGGCGGTGAAGTACGTCAGCTTCGCCAACATCCCCGGCTACGTCCCCGAGGGCGGTGACGGCATGGCGGAGGGCGAGGCGCCCATGGACGGCGAGGTGCCCATGGACGGCGAGGTCTCCACCGACGGCGAGGTCTCCACCGACGGCGAGATCGCCACCGACGGTGGCATGGCGGTGGACGGCGACATGGCGGTGGACGCCGAGGCCGTGCCCCAGGGCTACGCCGGCGGCGCGTCGGCCAGGCCTCTGATGGCGGTGGCCGTGCCTGTGGGCGGCGGCGGCAGCTCGGGGGGCGGCTACGGCTCTGCCGGTACGGACGACGGCACCCGCACCATCGTGTTTGTGAAGGCCGACCAGGCTCCTGAGAACGCCATCACCGAGCCCGACCCCGCCTGGGAGTGCCCCGAGGGCTTCTGGGCGGTGCCCGTGGAGGTAGGCATCGCGGACAACACCCGGGTGGAGATTTTGAGCGGCCTGAAGGAGGGCGACGAGGTATTCATCGGCTACGAGACCCAGCAGGCCGACAGTTGGGGATAAGTTCTTCGAAAAAGAGGCTTTGCCTCTTTTTCGAGAAGGATGCAGCCCGCTGCGCGCATAATTTGTCCCCCCGTGGGAGGGGCCAAATTCCACACTGGCGGGCTGAGAAGTGTTTTTCCCGAGGCGCATGTCCCCGGGAAAAACAGATTGGACTTTATTTGTGTCTGCGGACACAAACTCTGCGAGGCTTATCAACAACTGTGGAGTGGAAGCTATGTTAATTGATGTAAAAAACCTCTATAAGATTTACAACGAGGGGCAGGAGAGCGAGGTGCGTGCCCTGGACGGGGTGAGCCTGGAGATCGACTACGGGGAGTTCGTGGCCATCATCGGGGCCTCCGGCTCGGGCAAGTCCACCCTGATGAATATCCTGGGCTGCCTGGACATCCCCACCTACGGGGACTACCACCTGGACGGGGTGGACGTGACCGCCCTGTCCGACCGGCAGCTGGCCCACATCCGCAACAAGAAGATCGGCTTCATCTTCCAGGGCTTCAACCTCATCCCCGCCCTGAACGCCTGGGAGAATGTGGAGCTCCCCCTCATCTACCAGGGTGTGTCCATGTTCCGCCGGGCCGAGCGGGTGGAGGAGGCCCTGGAGCGGGTGAACCTGGCCGACCGGGCCCGCCACAAGCCCACCGAGATGTCGGGCGGCCAGCAGCAGCGGGTGGCCATCGCCCGTGCCATCGCCACCCACCCCCCCATCATCATGGCCGACGAGCCCACCGGCGCGCTGGACTCCCGCACGGGCAAGCACGTGCTGGAGATCCTCCACGGCCTGCACGACGAGGGGAGCACCATCATCCTCATCACCCACGACAACTCCATCGCGGCGACGGCCCAGCGGGTGGTGCGCATCTCCGACGGGCGGATCGTGTACGACGGGGACAGAGAGGGGGCGGGTCTATGAGACTTCAAAAAAGAGGTTGTGCCTCTTTTTTGAGAGAGATGCAGCCCGCCACGCGCATAATTTGTCCCCCCGTGGGAGGGGCCAAATTCCACACTCGCGGGCTGAGAAGTGTTTTTCCCGAGGCGCATGTCCCCGGGAAAAACAGATTTGATTTGATTCGTGTCTGCGGACACGAACTCTGCGAGGCTTTTTTGACGAGCTGCGCAGACCGAGAGGGGGCGGGAGCGTGAACTTAAGCCAGGCCTTTAAAATCGCCGCCAAGTCCATCGCCGCCAAGAAGGGGCGAAGCGCCCTGACCATGCTGGGCGTGATCATCGGCCTTGCCGCGGTCATCATCCTGGTCTCCTACGCCCAGGGCCAGAACGAGCAGATGCGGGCCTACTACGAGAGTCTGGGCACCAACGTGATCAACATCGAGGCCAGCGGCCCCAACTCCAAGTCCATCTCCGACGCTCTGTACGACTACTGCCTGGAGCTGGACGATCTGGTGCTGGGGGTCACCCCCCAGATCCAGATGTACAACCAGACGGTGGTGAAGTACGGGGCCAAGACTCTGGACAGCTACCAGAGCAACTGGGAGGAGAGCCCCCAGGTGGTCATGGGCAACCAGCAGTACTCCCTGTGCAACAACTACACCATCGCCAAGGGGAGAGACTTGGCCTACCTGGACGTGGAGAATTACAGCCAGGTGTGCGTGCTGGGGCACAAGATGGCCGAGATGCTCTTCAACTACGCCGACCCCATCGGCAAGACCATCACCATCAACGGCTATCCCTTTGAGGTGGTGGGCGTCTTTGCCCAGCAGGACCCCCAGAACATGACGGGCAAGGACCGCAACATTCTGGTACCCTACACCATGACCCGGGTGCTCAACAGCTCCAACTCCTGGAGCGCCTTTGTGGCCAAGGCCAAGGACGGCCCGTCCACCAACCGGGCCATCACCCTGCTGGACGGCTTTCTCAAGGGCCTGGTGGGGGAGAGCGGCTACTACTACGTCCAGACCCCCAACCAGTGGCAGGAGCAGGGGGACGAGCAGATCAAGATGCAGCAGCGCTTCCTGGGCGGCATTGCCGCCATCTCCCTGGCGGTGGGCGGCATCGGGATTATGAACATCATGCTGGTGACGGTGACCGAGCGCACCCGTGAGATCGGCATCCGCAAGGCCATCGGCGCGGAGCGGCGGAGCATCATCGCCCAGTTCCTCATTGAGGCGTGCATGATCTGCGGCATCGGCGGCCTGTTCGGCATTGCCGTGGGGTACATCGGCACCCTCATTGTGGGCAAGGCCTCCTTCAACCTGATCCTGTTTCCCAGCCCGGGCATCACCGCGGGGGCCTTCCTCATTTCGGTGGCCCTGGGCATCGGCTTCGGCCTCTACCCCGCCATCAAGGCCTCCGGCCTGCAGCCGGTGGTGGCCCTACGCGCTGAGTAAAGGAGAGAGATGATATGAATCTGACACGTGTTCTGGCCTGCCTGCTCACGGCAGTCACCCTGGCCGGGCTTCTGGTCACCGGCGTTCCGGCGGACGCCGCCTCCGGGGGCGGCTTTACCGACATCGCCGACCCCACCGTGGCCGACGCGGCCGAGCTGCTGCGCCTGCTGGAGGTGGTGGACGGCACCGGCGGCGCCTCCTACCGCCCCTCGGGCACCCTCACCCGGGCGGAGTTCTGCAAGATGACGGTGGAGATCCTGGGCCGTGGGGACGAGGAGCCCGCCCACCGCGGGCGCACCGTCTTCTCCGACGTGGGGAGCACCCACTGGGCCAGGGGCTACATCAACCTGGCCTCCTCCATCACCCTGGGGGGCAGCGGGGAGAACGGAGCCGGAGCCACCCGCCTCATCATGGGGGTGGGGGACGGCACCTTCCAGCCCCAGCGGCCCATCACCTACGGGGAGGCGGTGACCATCCTGCTGCGGGTGCTGGGCTACTCCACCTCTGACGTGGCCGCCGGCACCCCCTGGTACGCCGGCTACCTGGCCCTGGCCGACGCCAGCGGCCTGTCCGACGGGGTAAAGCTCTCGGGGGACGCGGTACTCACCCGTGGCCAGGCCGCCCTGCTCTTCTCCAACCTGCTCTTCACCAGCCCCAAGGGGAGCAGTGAGATCTACCTCACCGCCCTGGGGGGCAGGAAGGAGAACGGCGGGGTGCTGCTGGACACCGACGCGGTGGCCGCCGACGGCACCGGCGGCGCGGTGAGCACCACCACCGGCACCTACAAGACCGACCGTGCGGTGCTCTCGGCCTCCCTGGAGGGGATGCGGGGCGAGGTGGTGCTGGACTCCGACGGCAAGCTGCTCTCCTTCCTCCCCGACGAGAACCTCTCCCGCCGCTCGGTGAGCGCCTCCAAGTGGGCCTACAACCGCCTGACCACCACCGGGGGGGAGGAGATTGACCTCAAGCCCGAGACTACGATTTACCAGGACGGGGAGGCCAAGGTGTACAAGGACGTGTGGCAGAACCTGCACCCCGGCACCCCGGTCACCCTGTACTACACCGCCGCCGGGCAGGTGGACTATCTCTTCCTCCCCGCCGCGGAGAGCCTGGATCAGACCGTCATGGTGGCCAAGAGCAAGCCCAGCGGCACCTCCAACCCCTTTAGGGGCCTCACCGGCGGGGTGAGCGACTACGCCATGTACAAAAACGGGGTGAGCGCCACGGTGGCGGACATCCGCCAGTACGACGTGGCCACCTACGACGCGGCGGCCCGGATCATGCACATCTCCGACCTGCGCATCACCGGGGTGTACGAGAACGTCTACCCCAACACGGACACGCCCGCCGAGATCACCGTCCTGGGCGCCAAGCTCACCGTGCTGCCCTCCGCCCAGGCCGACCTGCGCAGCTTCAGGATCGGCGAGCAGGTCACCCTCCTGCTCACCCGGGACGGCCTGGTGGCCGGTGCGGTCACCCCCTCCGCCGCCACCGCCTCCACCGTGGGCGTGGTGAGGGAGATCACCGGCGGCACCGCCGCCAAGCGGGGCGCCGCCACCGTGGAGCTGCTGGGTGAGAGCGGCCTGACCTTCACCGGCGAGGTGAGCGTCACCGCCCAGGGGGCCGACCGTCTGCGGGGCCAGCTGGTCACCATCACCTCCCGCGCCGCCGGGGTGCTCTCTCTCACCCAGGTGAACAACCGCTCCACCCGCCAGGACCTGGACGTGGCCAACCGCAAGCTGGGGGATACCCAGCTGGCTCCCAACGTGCAGATCTTTGAGCAGGTGGAGGGGGGCGCGCCGGTGGAGGTGAGCCTGGATCAGGTCACCTGCAACACCGTGCCCGCCAAGCAGATCCTCCACGTGGGCACCGACTACGCCGGGCGTGTGAACCTGCTGGTGCTGGACAACGTCACCGGGGATCTCTACACCTACGGCTTTATCCGCTCCTCCTCCGAGGCGGTGCGCAACAGCGAGGGGGAGATTGTGGGCTCCAACCCCCTGGCCCTTGTGGAGACCGACGGCAAGACCGCCCCCGACGGCTGGAAGAACGAGAATCTGGAGCTCTACGGCACGCTGAACGTGGTGGGCGAGGTACCCGGCGGCCTGGCCTTCTCCCCCAACACCGCCGCCGGGCGGAAGATGCTGGCCGGCTACGTCACCCTCACCGCCGCCGGGCGGGTGAGCCGCTCGGCCTTCGACCTGGAGTCCATGACGGTGACCACCAGCGACCTGGTCATCCCCATCTCCCAGCACGTGGTGTGCTGGAACCGGGACACTGAGAGCTGGTTTGCCGGGGACACTCCCCTGGCCGCCCTGGAGCTGGCCCGTGCCTACTCCGACACCCTCACCATCTACTACGACAAGGCCCCCGACCAGGGCGGCAAGGTGCGCATGGTGGTGGCGGGGAGCTGAGGCAGCCCCGAAAAAGAGGCCCTTCCAAACCCAAGAGGCGCGGACATTCGTCCGCGCCTCTTTTCTTCTGCGGGCTACTCCCCGGGGGCGTCCATCACCAGCTCCTCCAGGGCCCTGGCGTGGAGGCGGGTGAGGTGCATCACGCTGTAGTGCATCTCCTCGGCCATCCTCTCCCAGGTCTGTCCCATGAGGTAGCGCCGCCGCAGCACCTCCCGCCCCCTGGGGTCGGCCAGGGCCTCAATGGCCCCCTCGGCGGCCAGCACCCGGCCCAGGGCCCGGCGGCGGCAGGCGGCCAGGCGTTCGGCCAGCACGTCAATCTGGGCCAGAGCGTCCTCCATGGCCCGCCGCCCGTCGCCCCCCGCCGGGGCCAGGCGCACCACGGCGGTCATCCGTCCCGCCCGGTCGTACCAGGTGCGGATGGCCTCCTCCAGGCAGGCCGCCTCCCGCTCCTCCTCCCGGCAGGCCTCCAGGGCCAGCCGCTTGGCCCCCGTGTCCAACATCATGTCCCTCTCTCCTCTCTCCTCCACGCTACCCGTGGGGGCAATCTCTCCTGTGGGATGGCGGGTGGGGGGGCAAAAACCCCCCTACGGGGGTTTTTGTCCCCACCCCTCCGTTTTGATATGTACCCTCCCCCGGCTGTCCCGGGTGAGGGCGGGGCAGCGATCCACCCGGTTCTTCACCGTCTGGGGGCTCACCCCCAGGCGCTGGGCCAGATCGCCCACGGCGGCGCTCTCCCCCGTCTCCCCCGCCAGGGCCCGGAAGGCGGCCAGCAGCCTGGCCTGCTCCCCCTCCCGCAGGGTGGACGGCGCTGGAGGGGCAGCCGGATCTCTCTCCTTCTCCTCCCAGGGCCGCGCCCCGGCCAGCGCCCCGGTGTCGTCCCGGCGGTGCACCGGGCAGGCAAACCACAGATCCACCGGCGGGAAGGGGGCGAACTCCCGCAGGGTGCCCTCCAGCCGCCAGGGGGTCTCCCCCGCCGGCCCCGGGGGCGCGTCCAGGGGGGTAAAATCCAGCAGGGCGTCCATGTCCCGGGCGAACACCCCCGAGCCGCTGGCCCGGTCGGCCGCCCGCTTGCCCCCCTGGCCCCCCTTGCTGTGGTGGTGGCAGCAGATCACCGCGCACCCCAGCCCGGCGCACAGCCTGTCCAGCCCGGCGCAGAAGCGGGCGGCCTCCCCGGCGCTGTTCTCCCCGCCCCCGGCGGCCTTGTACACCGGGTCCAGCACCACCGCGTCCAGCCCCGCCCCCGCCCAGCGCGCCACCGCCGCCCGGGCCAGCTCCTCCATGGGCGGGGCCGCACCCCGCAGGTTCCACACCAGCAGCCCCCGCCCCGGCTCCCCGCCCCCCAGGGCGGCGTATACCCGGCGGAAGCGGTGGATGCAGCTGGCCCCGTCCAGCTCCAGGTTTACATAAAGTACCCGCCCCCGGGCGCAGGGGAAGCCCAGCCAGTCCTCCCCCCGCTCAATGGCCCGGCACAGCTGCATCAGGGCGAAGGACTTGCCCGCCTTGGAGGGCCCGGCCAGCATCAGCTTGTGGCCCCGGCGCAGCACCCCGCCGATGAGGGGGGCGGAGAGGGGGGGCGGAGAGCGCCACACCGCCGCCAGCTCTACCGCCTGGGGCAGGCCGTCCGCCGCCGGGTGGGCGGGAGAGGGCCTCTCCCCCTCCGCCGGCCGGCTCTCCCGCCCCGCCAGCCATGCCTCCCAGGAGGGGGGCCCCAGGTTCACCCCCAGCAGCCGCTGCCACCCCTCCCCCCGGCCCACCCCGGGCATGCGGAACAGGCGGGAGGGGTTGGAGTTGCTCCGATCCACCGGCAGCCCCGCCGCCTCGCAGGCGGCGTAGAGGCGCCCCACCCGCTCCCGGTACTCCTCCGGGTCCCGGGCCTGTACCTTCACCACGGCGTGCAGGCTCTTTCCCCCGGAGTACACCAGGCAGGCCAGGGGCAGATTGAGGGCGCGGAGCAGCCGGTACTGGCTTTTCAGGGGCAGGGTGTCGCACTCCACCAGGGCGTGGCGCCAGGCGGTGACGTTTGCGTCCCGCACCCCCGCCCCGTCCAGGGGGTTGACCCGCAGCCAGGCCCCCGCCCCAGGGGTGATCGTCCCCAGGGCGGCCTCCACGCTGCTTGCCCCCGCCAGGGCGGCGGCCAGCTCTCCGGCGGTGCGGCGGTACACCCCCCGCCCGGGGGCGAAGCGCGCCCCCCGGGGGTAGCTCTCCACCACGTAGCCCACCCGCTCCTCCGGGGCGAACAGGGCCGCCAGGCAGGCCCCCAGCTCCCCCGGCCCCCGGTCGAAGTAGGTCGAGTCTTTTTTCCCTTTTTCTTCCTGGTCGAAGGAAGTCGAATTTTTATACTCTCCACTCCCCCGGTCGAACGAAGTCGAATTCTTTTGCTCTCCTCCCTCCAGGTCGAACGAAGTCGAACTTTTATACTCTCCACTCCCCCGGTGGAAGGAAGTCGAATCTTTTTGCTCTCCCCCCTTCCAGCCCGCCTGCCGGGCCAGGTGGAGCACGGTGCCCCCCGTCACCGGGCAGCCCGCCCCGTGAAAGCCCGCCCACTTGCGAGCGCACTCTCCGGGCCGGAAGCGGGCGGGGTCCCTCCGGCTCCACGCCTCCCACTCCGCCAGGGGCCGCCCCGCCTGCTTGAGGGCCATGCCCACCTTCACCCACTCCCCATAGCTCATCCCCGCCGGATCCAGCCAGGCCAGGGCCTCCCCCAGCCTCCTGTCCTCTCCGCCCTGGGACTGTTTCACGCCAATCTCCCCCTGATTCCCCGTTTTCTGCCACCCAAAGGGCGGCAGGTGGTAGCGTTTTCCTTGACCTACCCCCATACTAGCACCGCTATTCGCTACTGTCAAGACGGAAATCCAGTTTTTCTTGACTTATGT
>CALWWS010000127.1 GCA_944385305.1 uncultured Oscillospiraceae bacterium
CTGGACGGACTTCTCCGCCGGGCTGTGCCGCTTCGGGGTGGGGCTGGCCAAGAAGGTGCTCATTGCCAACCAGCTGGCGGCGGTGGCCGACCGGGCCTTCGGCATGGGAGGCGTGGGCCTGTCCGCCGGGTTTGCCTGGCTGGGCGCGCTGTGTTACACCTTCCAGATCTACTTCGACTTCTCGGGCTACTCCGACATGGCCATCGGCCTGGGCCGGATGTTTGGCTTTCACTTTCTGGAGGACTTCAGCTACCTCTACATCTCCCGCTCCATTACCGAGTTCTGGCGGCGGTGGCACATCTCCCTGTCCACCTGGTTCCGGGACTACGTCTACTTCCCCCTGGGGGGCAGCCGGGTGGAGAGCCGCAGCAGGCACATCCGCAACCTGTTTGTGGTGTGGCTGCTCACCGGCATCTGGCACGGGGCCAACTGGACCTTTGTGGCCTGGGGGCTTTTCTACTTTGTGCTGCTGGTGCTGGAGAAGTACGCCGGCCTGGGCCGGGGCTGGCCCGGGTGGTGCAAGTGGCTGTTCACCTTTCTCATGGTGAACTTCGCCTGGGTGCTCTTCCGGGCGGACAGCCTGCCGGCGGCGTCCCACTATCTCCAGGCCATGTTCGGCCTGGGCAAGGGGGGCTGGGACAGCCTTTGTACCTTCTACCTGCGGGAGAACTGGCCGGTGCTGCTGGCGGCGGCGGTGTTTTCCGCCCCGGTAGCCCCCTTGGCTGGGCGGCGGCTGGCCCGGCGGGACGGCTGGGCGGCGGGGGCGGGGTACGCCCTGGTGCTGCTGGGGCTGTTCGCCGTGTCGGCCAGCTTCATCATCAAGGGCACCTACAACCCCTTTATTTACTTCAACTTCTAAGGAGGGACGGCAATGAAGCGGGCAAATACCGTGGGCGCGGCCGCCCTCCTGGCCGCCCTGGCCCTGGGCCTGGTGCTGGCCGTTTCCTCCTTCTTCGGGGGGGAGGGCCATCTGGAGACCCTGCTCAAGGGGGACGACCCCGCCGCCGTGCTGGAGGGGGCGGAGAGCGCCCTCAACCAGGATCTGGACGAGGATCACCTCTTCATCCAGCTCTACGGCGGCTTCCAGCGCCTGGCCGGGCGGCGGCTCATAGAGGACCCGGTGGAGGACAACTCGGTGGTGCGGCTGTCCAACGGGACGCTGAACTTCATTAACCTGCTCAGCTCGGACAAGCCCGGCCCGGCGGTGGCGGACAACGCCCAGGCGGCGGCGGACTTTGCCGGGGCGGTGGAGGCGCTGGGCATTCCCTGCCTCTATGTGGCCGCCCCCCAGAAGATCCAGCGGGACAGCAATCTGCTCCCCGTGGGATTGGCGGAGAACGGGAACAGCAGCTGCGACGCCCTGCTCTCCGCCCTGGAGGAGGCGGGGGCGGACACCCTGGATCTGCGCCCCCTCTTTGAGGAGAACGGGGTGTACGCCGACTGGTTTTTCCGCACCGACCACCACTGGCGACCCGAGGGGGCCTTCTTCGCCTGGCAGTACCTCACCCGGACGGTGGATGTGCTGGCCACCGACCCCGCCCTCACCGACCCGGCCAGCTGGGACACCCAGGTGCTGGAGGACTTCTTTCTGGGCAGCCAGGGCAAGCGGGTGGGCTCCCTCTACGCCGGGACGGACGACTTCACCGTCTACACCCCCAAATTTGAAACCGACCTGCACTACACCTGCCCCTTCTACGCCATTGACCGGGAGGGCCCCTTCAACCAGTCGGTGTGCTTCCCCGAGCGGATCGCCGGGCAGGACTGGTTCGGGGGCAACCCCTACACCTACTATGCCGGGGGGGACTACCCCCTGGCCTCCATTGTGAACCGGAAGAACCCGGAGGGGCCCAAGGTGCTGCTGGTGCGGGACTCCTTTGCCTGCGCCCTCACCCCCTTTCTGGCCCTGTCCTGCTCGGAGCTCATCACCGTGGATCTGCGCTACTTCCAGGGGGATCTGCTGGAGACGGTGGAGGCACAGCAGCCTGACCTGGTGCTCACGCTGTATACTGCCAGCAGCGCGGGCAATCCGGAGATGTTCTCCTATGCAGGCCCGGACGGGGAGTAGCGCCACGGCGGAAATCAGACCGCACGGTTTTTCTCCGGCGGGAAATCCCCCCTTCTCAAACCGGCGGGAATGGTGTATGATAACTTCGGTTTGGTTAAGATGAGAATAATTGTACACTGCCCAACGGAGGTAAGACATGAGAAAGACCAAGATTATCTGCACCCTGGGCCCCGCCTCGGACAGCGAGGAGGTCATCCGCAGGCTGGTTTTGGCCGGGATGAATGCCGCCCGCTTCAACTTCTCCCACGGCACCCATGACAGCCACCGGGCCCAGCTGCTCAAGCTGCGCCGGGTGCGGGATGAGCTGGGCGCCCCCGTGGCCACCATTCTGGACACCAAGGGCCCGGAGATCCGGATCAAGGATTTTCCCAACGGCCCGGTGACTCTGGAGCGGGGGCAGATGTTTACCCTCACCACCGACGAGGTGCCCGGGGACGAAAGCCGGGTGTCTGTGACCTATCAGAACCTCCACAAGGAGGTGGAGCCCGGCTGCCGCATTCTGGTGGATGACGGGCTCATCGAGCTGCTGGTCAAGGAGATCCAGGGCGCGGAGATCCGCTGCGAGGTGGAAAACGGCGGCCCCCTGTCCAGCAACAAGTCCATCAACATCCCCAATGTGCACATCGATCTGCCCTCCCTCACGGAAAAAGACCGGGAGGACATCCGGTTTGCCGTGGAAAACGACTTTGACTTTATCGCGGCCTCCTTTGTGCGCAAGGCCTCCGACGTGGAGGACATCCGGGCCGAGCTGGACAAGCACGGCGGGCAGAACATCCGCATCATCGCCAAGATTGAGAACCGGGAGGGCGTGGACAATCTGGACGAGATCATCGCCGCCGCCGACGGGGTGATGGTGGCCCGGGGCGATCTGGGGGTGGAGATCCCCGCCCACGAGGTGCCCATCCTCCAGAAGAAGATGATCAAGGCCACCATCCGGGCGGGCATCCCGGTGATCACCGCCACTCAGATGCTGGACTCCATGATCCGCAACCCCCGCCCCACCCGGGCGGAGGTGTCCGATGTGGCCAACGCGGTGTTTGACGGCACCTCCTGCGTGATGCTCTCCGGGGAGACCGCCTCGGGCAAGTACCCGGTGGAGGCCCTGGAGACCATGGCGGATACGGTGAGCGCCGCGGAGGACGCTATCGACTACTGGGGCCGCTTCCGGGAGCAGAATCAGCTGGCCGGGGGCAGCTCCATCAACGACGCCATCACCCACTCCTGCTGTCTCACCGCCCTGGATCTCAACGCGGTGGCCATCCTGGCGGCCACCAAGTCGGGCTACACCGCCAAGGTGATCTCCCGCTTCCGCCCCGCCTGCCCCATTGTGGCCCTGTGCCAGACCGAGCAGGTGCGCCGCCAGCTGGCGGTGTCCTGGGGGGTGCACCCCTACCTGTCCGGCCTGGTGGACTCCACCGACCGCCTGTTCTCCCTGGCGGTGGAGGTGGCCCGGAAGGAGGGGGCCGTCAAGCCGGGAGACACGGTGGTCATCACCGCCGGCGTGCCCATCGGCCAGTCGGGCACCACCAACCTCATCAAGGCCCAGGTGGTGGGCTGAGAGCGGCCAGCAGCCCCATTTTATACGCTAGCCAAACGCTCCGGCGCAGCTGTGCGCCGGAGCGTTTTTATGCCCTCGGGCAGCAAACCGGCATACACTGGGGGGAGAGGAGGGGCCCCATGGAAAACCGGATTTTGGCCCGGCTGCGCGGGCAGCTGGGGGCGGGGGAGGCGGTGGACCCCCTGTGGCTGTTTACCCTGTTCAGCGTGCTGGACCTGAACACCTATACCCTGGAGGAGTGGAACCAGGCCCTCTCCGCCGCCCTGGGGAGGAAGATTCTGTGTCCCTCTTATGGAACTTTGTCAAAGTATTTACACCAGGCGGTTTTAGGGGTAAAATGAGGACAGAAAGATAAAGGAGGTGCCCTATGAAACTGACCTTTTTCGGCGCGGCCAAGGCGGTGACGGGAAGCTGCCACTGCGTGGAGTGCGGCGGGAAAAAGATTCTGGTGGACTGCGGCCTGCAGCAGGGGAGAGACGAAAAGGACAACGCCCAGCTGGACTTCAACGCCGGATATATTGACGCGGTTGTGGTCACCCACGCCCACATTGACCACTCGGGGCGCATCCCCCTGCTGGTCAAGCAGGGCTTTACGGGCAATATCTACTGCACCCGGCTCACCGGGCAGCTGCTGTCCATCATGCTGCGGGACTCGGCCCACATCCAGGAGAGCGACGCCCAGTGGGAGAACCAGAAGGGCAAGCGGGCGGGCAAGGAGCCGGTGGAGCCCTTGTACACCGTGGCCGACGCGGAGGAGACCCTCAAGCACATCGTCACCTTTGAGTACGGCACCACCCTGGCCATTGAGGACGGGGTGAAGATCCGCTTTGTGGACGCGGGCCATCTGCTGGGCTCGGCCAGCGTGGAGATGTGGCTCACCGAGGGGGGCGAGACCAGGAAGATCATCTTCTCGGGGGACATCGGCAACCGGGATCAGCCCATCATCCGGGACCCCCAGTACATCCGGGAGGCCGACTATGTGGTCACCGAGAGCACCTACGGCGACCGCCTCCACGACGTGACCCAGGAGCAGGACTACACCGCCGACCTGGCGGCCATTATTGACCAGACCCTGGGGGGCGGGGGCAATGTGATCATCCCCTCCTTTGCCGTGGGCAGCACCCAGGAGCTGCTCTACTTCATCCGGGAGATGAAGGAGAAGCAGCTGGTGAAGAGCGTGCCCAACTTCACCGTGGTGGTGGACTCCCCCCTGGCCGGGGAGGCCACCAAGATCTTCTCCGGGGATCTGCGGGGCTATCTGGACGAGGAGGCCATCCAGGCCCTCAAGGCGGGGGACCTCTTCCGCTTCCCCGGCCTGACGGTGACCGAGAGCGGGGAGGAGTCCAAGGCCCTGAACCTGGATCCCACCCCCAAGGTGATCATCTCCGCCTCCGGCATGTGCGACGCCGGGCGCATCCGCCACCACCTCAAGCACAACCTGTGGCGGCCGGAGTGCACCGTGGTGTTTGTGGGCTTCCAGGCGGAGGGCAGCCTGGGCCGGCGGCTGCTCAACGGGGTGACCTCCGTGAAGCTGTTTGGGGAGGAGATCGCCGTGCAGGCCAGGATTGTGAATTTCCAGGGCCTGAGCTCCCACGCCGACCGGGACGGGCTGCTGCGCTGGATTGAGCACTACCAGCCCAAGCCCAGGCAGGTCTTTGTGGTCCACGGGGACGCGGCGGTCACCGAGATCTACGCCCAGACCCTGCGGGAGCGGGGCCTGAATGCCCACGCCCCCGACTATGAGGAGGTCTACGACCTGCTGGCCAACAAGATGCTGGCCGCCGGCATTCCGCCCCAGCCCAAGCCCGCCGCTGAGCCCGGCGCCTCCCCCGCCTTCCGCCGCCTGGAGGAGACGGGGCAGAAGCTGCTGGAGGTCATCGCCCACAACCGGGGGGGCACCAACAAGGACCTGGGCAAGTTTGCCGATCAGCTGCGGGCCCTCATCGAAAAGTGGGACAGGTAGTCTCACCATACGGCATATTTCTTTTCCGCAGGGCAGCATGGCGCACAGCCATGCCGCCCTGTTTTTTTGCGCCCATTTCTGGACGGGCAGGCCGGGAGTGGAAGTCTGCATATTATCTGCACGCCGCGCCATACTAACCCCATCAAGGAAGAAACAGGGGGTGCCCATGGAACAGTTTTCCCTGAAACCTGAAATTTGCTTCGGCCCAGACGCCCTGGACGTGCTGGACGGGCTGACCGGCCGGGTGATGGTGATCACCGATGAGTTTCTCGCCAAATCCGGCCTGCTGGACCGGGTGCTCTCCCATCTGAAGGGCTGCACGGCGGAGTGCTTTACCGGGGTGCGGCCCGACCCCTCCCTGGAGCTGGTGGCCCGGGGGGCCCGGGCCCTGGCCGACTTTCAGCCCCAGGCGGTGGTGGCCTTTGGGGGCGGCTCCCCCATGGACTGCGCCAAGGCCATGCTCTACTTCGGCCGGCGGCTGGGGGCGGGGGAGGGAGTGCGCTTTTACGCGGTGCCCACCACGGCGGGCACCGGGTCGGAGGTCACCTCCTTCGCCGTGCTCACCGACACGGCAAAGGGGGTGAAATACCCCCTGGTGGACAAGGCCCTGCTGCCCCACACGGCCATTCTGGACCCCGGCCTGGTGGCCGGGCTGCCCCCCGCCGTGGTGGCCGACACGGGCATGGACGTGCTGGCCCACGCCGCCGAGGCCCGGGTGGCCCGGAGGGCCACCCCCTTTTCCGACGCCCTGGCGGAGAAGGCCTTTGCCATGGCCTATCAGAACCTGCGCGCCGCCTTCGACGGGCCGGACAGGGAACAGGCCCGGGGGGAGATGCTGCTGGCCTCCAACCTGGCGGGCATCGCCTTTGACGCCGCCGGGCTGGGGATCTGCCACAGCCTGGCCCACGCCCTGGGGGGACGCTATCACGTCCCCCACGGGCGGCTCAACGCCCTGCTGCTCCCCGCCGTGATCGCCTTCAACGCCCAGGACGCCCGGGCGGCGGAGGGCTACGGGCAGCTGGCCCGGCGGTGCGGCCTGGCGGCCAATCCCCGGGCGCTGGCCGCCGCCCTCTCCCGCCTGCGCGCCGCCCTGGGCCTGCCCGACCGGCTGGCCGGCTGCGGGGTGGAGCGCTCCGCCCTGGAGGCAGACGGCCCCGCCATCGTGCAGGCCGCCCTGGGGGATCTGTGTACCCCCTCCAATCCCCGGCAGGTGACGGGGGAGGAGCTGCGGGGCCTGCTGAGGGATCTGGCATGACGGCGGAGACGCTTTTGTCGGTGGGCATCGACATCGGCACCTCCACCACCCAGCTGGTCATCGCCCGCCTCACCCTGGAGAACCGGGCCAACCCCTTCTCCGTGCCCCGGGTGGCCATCGCCGGGCGGGAGGTGCTCTACCGCAGCGCCATCCACTTCACCCCCCTGCGCTCCGAGACCGAGATCGACGGGGCGGGGGTGCGGGAGATTGTGGCGGAGGAGTACCGCAGGTCGGGCTATGAGAAGGGGCAGATTGCCACGGGCGCGGTGATCATCACCGGGGAGACCGCCCGCAAGGAGAACGCCCGGGAGGTGCTCTCCAGCCTGGCGGGCTTTGCGGGGGACTTCGTGGTGGCCACCGCCGGGCCCGACCTGGAGAGCATCCTGGCCGCCCGGGGGGCGGGGGCGGACACCTGCTCCCGGGAGGAGCGGGCGGCGGTGCTCCACTGCGACATCGGGGGCGGCACCTCCAACCTGGCCCTGTACGACCGGGGGGAGCTTAAGCAGACCGGCTGCCTGGACGTGGGGGGACGGCTTATTAAAATTGACCGGGGGAGCGGGGAGATCACCTACCTCTCCCCGGTGCTCTCCCGGCTGCCCGGGGGCTGTCCCCTGCGGGTGGGCCAGCGGGCGGAGCCCCAGGCCCTCGCCCCGGTGCTGGCAGCCATGGTGAGCGCCCTGGAGCAGGCCGCGGGGCTGCGGCCCCCCGACGCCCTGCTGGAGGCCTTTCTTACCCAGGACACCCGCTGGCAGCCCGTGAAGCCCGACATCCTCTCCTTCTCCGGCGGGGTGGCCGACTGCATTTACGACCCGCCGGCGGAGGATCTGGCCTACGGGGATATGGGGGTGCTGCTGGGCCGTGCCATCCGGCAGTCCCAGGCCATGGGGCAGGTGCGCCTGCGCCGGGGGGCGGAGACCATCTGGGCCACGGTGGTGGGGGCGGGGGGCTGCTCCATGGACGCCTCAGGCTCCACCATCTTCTACCGGGAGATGGCCTTCCCCATGAAAAACCTGCCCATCCTCAAGCTCACCGAAGCCGAGGAGCAGGGGGAGGAGGAGCAGGTGGAGCGGGCGGTGACGGACAAGCTGCGCTGGTTTGCCGACCAGGGGGGCCTGACCCAGACCGCCCTGGCCCTGCGGGGGGAGGAGAACCCGGCCTACCCCCGGGTGGCCCGGCTGGCCCGGGGGCTTGCCCGGGGGCTGGAGCCCCTGATCCGGGCGGGCTTTGCCCCGGTGGTGGTGGTGGAGCGGGACATGGCCAAGGTGCTGGGCCAGGCCATGGCCCCCCTGATTGCCGGCCCCCTGCTCTGTCTGGACGGGGTGGGGGTGGAGAGCGGCGACTACATTGACATCGGCGCGCCGGTGGCCAATGGGGCCGTCCTGCCCGTGATGATCAAGACGCTAGTATTCAGCAAGGAGTGATTTTGTGATACTCAAGACCAAGCTGCTGGGCCATGTCTACCAGTTCAAGTCGGTGAAGGACGCCCTGGCCAAGGCCAGCGAGGAGAAGTCGGGGGACCGGCTGGCGGGCATCGCCGCGGAGAACGCGGAGGAGCGGGTGGCGGCCAAGGTGGTGGTGGCCAACCTGACCCTGGCCGACCTGCGCAACAACCCCGCCGTCCCCTACGAGGAGGACGAGGTCACCCGCATCATCCAGGACGACGTGAACGAGAAAATTTATAACGAGATCAAGGGCTGGACGGTGGCCCGGCTGCGGGAGTGGCTGCTGGACGAGGCCAACGACGGGGAGGC
>CALWWS010000128.1 GCA_944385305.1 uncultured Oscillospiraceae bacterium
AGATCAAGACCGGCGCCCCCAGCCGCACCGACCGCGTGGCCAAGTACAACCAGCTGCTGCGCATCGAGGAGGAGCTGGGCGACGTGGCTCAGTACCCTGGCATGGACGCGTTCTTCAACCTCAAGTAAGATTAATTCCACTGAGAAGGGGCCGCTGCCATTTGGCAGCGGCCCCTGTTTTCCCGTGTGCTGTTTTGCTTCAGACTGCGCTTTGAATGCCGGATCTGCACAGACGGCTCACAGGGCAATGGGGACAATGCCGCATTTCTCTCGGAGTGCCTGTATGTCTGTGACTGAGATTAGCCTTTGTTCTGCAAGCGCGGCGGCAAGCTGTTGGAAAAAATCCCGGTTTAGCGCGAGAATTTCTTTTGCCTTTTTGTAGCACATTTCGATTTCTGCCGCGATAGCGGTTTCTTGCCTGGCGGCAAGCTGCTGGGAGTCGTTAAATCCATTGCCATGCAGAGAAAAGCCGTGGATGCAAATGTCGACGATTAGGTTCCTCGCCTGGGCAAAGGCCTGGTTTAAATCCTGCCTGCAGCCGGGATCAAAAAGGCCAAATTTCTGGTCCACAGCGGCGGCACCGCCTAAGGAGCAGATGATACGGCTTTTTTGCCAGTAGAGCGGCGGGGTGTCTTTATCCTGATAATAGCGGGTAAAGCCGTCCTGCTCTCCACCGGCAGTATTTGCGTACACGAGGGTTACGCTGCCCGGGCAGAGAACCTCGGAGACGGCCGCGTGTCCCGCCTCGTGATATATGAGCTGTGCGGGGGCGGTGATTGTCTGACAGCGAGATAGAGAAATGTCTTCCTGCCCATCCCGGGCCTGTGCCGTGGTATTGAACAGAGTCTGCGCACAGGCCCGCAGAACGTGCTCCATGGAAATCCGATCCGCCCGCTCATATCCCGCGTACAGGCCGGCCTGGTTGATGACCGCCTCCAGTTCGGCACAGGATTTCCCGTCCATAATTTTTGCAATGACCTGGGGATCGAGCCTGTCCATATGGCTTTTTGCCTGCAGATAGTGGGCAGCAATCCCAACTGCGTCCTGGCCGCGGGGAGGCTTTACAACGATGACGCGATCAAAGCGTCCTGCCCTGCAGAGAGAGGGAGGGAGAGAGCGTATGCTGTTAACCGTTGCCAGGACAAATATCTGCTTTTCCCTTACCTGGTCCAGACAGGACTGCACGGTTACATACTCCTCTGTATCAGGATGAAACTCATCTGTGTCGGAAAATTTGTCCATATCCTCCAGACAGACTACAGACGGCTCATTCTGCAGTGCCGCGTCAAAAACCTTTTTTATTTTTTTAACAAAATCCCCGCCGGGTACATCCTTGCGGCAGCAGAATGCTCTGCGCCCGCTGTCCCTGATAAGCGCATTCGCCATCAGGGATTTCCCCACCCCCGGCTCGCCGCAGAGCAAGAGCCCGCGCGGTGTGCGCACGCCTAGTTTATCGTAGAATTCCCTGTGTTTCAAAGTGTCGCCGATTTGCCTCAGCTCCTCTTTTATGGATGAATAGCCGATGATTTTATCAAATGCGTCCATCTCAGGCACCCTCTTTCCCCTGTTGTACGCTCAGAATACCAGACTGTATGGCCTTTTTTTATCCCATCCAATCTTGTAAAATGAAGTCAGTGGGGGTATATTCAGTAGGGGGGTGAGAAAATTGTGCGCTGTGCCGCCTAAAAAGATGCTGATTGTCAATATTCTGGACATTTTAAAGCGATATACGGACGAAAACCACCGGCTGAGCCAAAAAGAGATCGCGGACATTTTGAAGACAGAATATAATATGGACGTGGAACGAAAAGCGGTAAAGCGGAACCTGATGGCTCTGATTGAATGCGGCTATGAGATTGAATACAGCGAAGTGGTTCGCAGGATACCCAATCGGAGGACCGGTGAGTTGGAGGAGAGCTGCACTTTATCGGAGTTTTATCTGGTCCGGGACTTTACAGACAGCGAGCTGCGGCTGCTGATCGACGGCCTGCTGTTTGCCAGGCACATCCCGCGCTGCCAGCGCGGAGAGCTGATCCGCAAGCTTGAGAGACTTTCCAACCGGTATTTTCGATCCCGGGCAGGGCATATCCAGGCCGTGCCCGATGCTGCAGCCCAGGGACGACAGCTTTTTTATACCATTGCGGTGCTGGACGAGGCTATATCCAGCCATCGCCAGGTTGCCTTTACCTATAACAGCTATGGGACGGACAAAAAGCTTCATCCCAGGACGCGGGCGGACGGCAAGAAGCGGGAATATGTTGTTAATCCGTATCAGATTGCCGCCGCCAACGGGCGCTATTACCTGATCTGCAACTATGATAAGTACGACGATGTGGCAAACTACCGGCTTGACCGTATTACGGAAATCCGAATGCTGGAGACACCTGCAAAAGCTATGAGTGCGGTCAAAGGGTTGGAAAAGGGGTTTGATCTGCCCAGACATATGGCGGAGCATATTTATATGTTCACAGGCCCAAGCGATACGGTGAGCGTCCGGATTAAAAAATATATTCTGGACGACATTATGGATTGGTTTGGCGGAGATCTGACCTTTTTTGACGAGGCAGAGGATGAGGTGAGCGTCCGGGTCCGGGTCAATCTTGACGCTATGAGGCGGTGGGCGCTGCAATATGCGCTGCATGCGAGGGTATTGACACCGGAATCCCTGGCAGAGTGTGTCAGGCGGGATATCAAAGCGGCAGGGGAGAACTACGGCCGATAAAGATCCGATTTTCCACCCCAGGGAATTGAGAGGGATTTTATGATGGAATATGTTACAAGAATAAACCTAAAAACATGCTGCCTTGACAGGAGAGAGCTGATTGACTTTTGCCTGCACGGCGACGAGCAGTATCTGGCGATTGGATGGAGCCATGTCCATGGGGCCAACAAGGGCGGGCCGGCGCTGGATACCTACAGCGACTACTATTACGCCGTGAAGAACAGCGTAAAGAGGATTAACCCTGTGCTGAATATTTTTTGGTCCGCCGGGGAGGACGATCTGTTCTGGACAAGGGATCTGGATGGCTGCTATTGGATATGCAGGGCCACAGGTCCGGCGCAGCCATATTATGATGGAAGGATGGATATCGGCGCCGTTTTGCCGGTGGAGGCATATCCGGCAGGGCTGGAAGTTCCCGGTCAGATCAAAGCGTCGTTCAACAGGCCTCGGGCGGGTACGGCGGAGAGCATAAAGAGTGAGTACATTACGGAATATTCAAAATACATATACAATCTGAAAGCGGGAAAGCCTGTATATGCCTATCAAAGAATTGAGGGGGGCTTTCTGAATAATCTGCCCGATTTGGAGTTGGAGGAGCTGGTGATTGCCTATCTCCAGCTAAAGGAAGACTACTATGTGCTCTCCAATTCTATTGCAAATAAGTCTACCACTGTAAAAATAGAGTGTGAACTCATCTCTCGGGACAGGGGGAACCCGAGAAAGGCGGTGGTTCAGGTAAAGGGCGGAAACAGCATAGAGCTTGATGCACGGGACTATCTGGAGTTTGCAGAAAACGGCTACACGGTGTATCTCTTTGCTCCCAGAGTTATTCACGCGGAGAGTCTGGGCGGTGTAATTGTGATCACAAAGGAGATGCTCTGTGCGTTTTACGAGGAGTATAAGAGCATACTGCCTTCCTCCATTACAAAGTGGGAAAACCTGTTTGCAGGAGGAGATTAGACGCAAGGCGGCGGGCTGAGAGAGCAATCTCTCAGCCCGCCGCCTGTTTACGGGGGTGAGCTTGGTTCAATACCGGAGGATTTCCGATATTGGACTGCTGTGCGTTTGTCTCACTGGAGCTTTTCCGCGGACGTCTCCTCCTCTCCCTGCCGCCGGATGACATTGCGCAGGGCAAAGAGGTAACAGAGCAGAAACAGGCAGACCACAAAGCCGGCCAGGGTGATGGCCAGTATCACCCATGGGACGGGGAAAAAGAGGGCGCACAAATACCGGAGGGTGATGATAAGCACGTTCAGCGTCCGGCACACCGCCAGCTTGCAGTCCAGCGCCATGCCCTCCGGCTGGTACCGGGCGGCCAGAGCGGCCAGGCCGGTGAGCAGCTGGAAGTGGAAGTAGACGCTTACCACGATGATCACCAGGTTCACCAGGTAGGGCAGAGCCTCCAGAGATCCGCCCAGCAGCACCACCACCCAGTCCAGCCCCGCCCACAGGCCCAGCAGCAGGCAGAAGGGGCGCAGCAGGGGCAGATCCCTTACCTCCGCGCCCAGCAGGACGATGGCCTGCCCCAGCAGGAGATAGCCCGCCCACTCGGGCAGCAGGTTGAGGGTGCCCAGGTTCAGGTCAAAGAAGAGGAGCACATAGGCCCAGGCCACTTTGGACAGGCCCCGCAGGAGGTTGTCCCGGTTCATCTCGTCCCTCCTTCCGCCGGCAGGGCGGTGCAAGTGACCATCTCGCCGTTGCAGGCAAAGCGCAGCTCCATGGCCTGGGGGGCCTGGGTCATGTCCGGCCCGCCGTGGGCGTCCCTGCCCCCCGCGGTACCGCTGGTCTTGCCGGCCACAGAGGGAAGGCGGGCCGTGCCGTCCTCATAGGGGAGGGCCTCGCCGTTCAGCAGGGGGGTGTAGGTGACCGAGAGGGAAATCTCCTCCCCGGTAGCCAGGTTATAGGCCCGGCCGCCGGCGGAGCGGTACCAGCCGGTAAAAATGGCGTCCGGCTTGAGGGTGAAGTCGGTGGAGGCGGAGCTGGAGAAGCTGAAAAGTCCGCTGGACGTGGGGCTGATCTCGTTGTCCACCCAGAGCAGGTACTGGTAATCCAGCTCCACCTGCACGCCCCCCGCCCGGCCCACATAGGTGACCGCCGGGAGATCCCCGGTGGGGTACAGAGGGTAGACGTCCCCCGGCAGGGCGGACCAGTCCGCCAGGGGCTCCACCGTCCAGCCGTCCTCCCGGACAAGGCGCACCGGCTGGCTGACGGCGTAGATCGCCTCTTCCTCCCGGGAGCCGCCCAGATTCTGATCCACCAGCACCAGCAGGCCGGTATAGCTGCCGTCCGCCCCCTCCAACAGGTTGAATACCCGCCACTGGGCGTGGTAGGAGCGCACGGACTCCGCCCAGCCGGCCTCCCAGCGCTCCGACCAGGAGGGGAAGTCCCGCTCCTCCAGCGGGGCGTTTAGCCCAAGGTGGAGCTCGGTGCTGTCCACCAGCTTCCGGGCCAGATCCTCCAGCCCGGAGGCGGGAGTGACCATGGCCAGATAACCCCCGTTGTCGGTGAGCACCGCCTTCACATAGGTGTCCAGCGCCCCGGCAGGGGTGGTGGGGCGCTGAAGTCGGGCCTGGGCCAGGGCCAGGGCGGGGTGGGTGCGGGAGAGCTCCGTTGCCGACGCCGGGGCTACTCCCGCCAGGCAGGCGGAGCAGAGGAGGGCGGCCACACACAGGGAGGCCAGGGCCATGCCCCGGGGATAACGCTTGAAGCGGGCGATGGCGGCAATGCGGGCCTTGATGTTCTGCCCACCGTTGGCCATGGAGGAGGTGCCGGGGGCGCGGGCATAGCGGTCATCCGCCATGGACAGGAGGATTCTCCCGTATTCCCGGCGCTCCTCCCCCTCCAACCGCTCCAGCACCCGCTGGTCGCACAGGGACTCGCAGTCGTTCTGCGCCCGGTTGCAGCAGTACCCGATGAGGGGGTTGCACCAGTGCAGGCAGCGCAGCAGGCACATTCCCACCCCCGCCCACACATCCCCGTGCTTCAGATGGAGCAGCTCGTGGAGAATCACCTTCTCGTCCACCTCACCCCGGGGGAGCACCAGCACCGGCCGCAGAGGGCCGCACACAAAGGCGCTGGCCGTCCAGGCGCACACCCGCACCCGGCGGGGGAGGGGCAGGTCGTATTTGCGGCATACCGCCGCCACCCGCTCCAGCGCATCCCCCTCCGGGGTGTATCCCCGACTCACCGCCCGCCGCAGGCGGAGATAGGAGAGCAGGTACCACAAAAGGCAGACCACCACCCCGGCGGCATAGAGGCAGAAGAGCCAGTCCGTGACGCTGCGGGGGGTGAGGCCCGGGGAAAAGAGGGGGATGGGGGCGTATATCCGGATGAGGGAGTAGGGGTTTGAAAAGGCGGAGGAGAGGGAGGACTCCGCCGCCGTCTTGGCCATCTCCAGGGCGGTGCGCACAGGGGGGAGCAGCGCCCTGCCCCCCAGACCGGCGGGGAGAAGCAGCCGGACGGCCAGCACCCCCCAGATCCCGTACTGCCAGCGGGGAGAGAGCTTGTCCAGAAACAGCCTCTTTACCACCAGCAGCACC